>NZ_JBHVCT010000016.1:0-42632 GCF_042803195.1 Streptomyces sp. NPDC057428 | reverse complement strand
TCGTTTTCTTAATAATTATTTTATCACAATCCTGATTTGCCGCGCATTCGCGGGGGGGCGCCCGATACGGGCGCCCGCCGACGGAGACCCCAGCACAGCAGAGGACCAACTGCACGAAGGGGAAGCCATGACAGCGACGACCGACGGAAGCACCGGGGCCGCGCACCTCCGCGCAGTGCCGGCAGGCGATCCGACCGAATCAACCATCGCCGCGGACGACATCTTCGACGTCGCGCGGCGGGCCGCGGAGCGCTCTGTCGAGCACCTCCTCGGCAGGCAGGACGAGCAGGGCTGGTGGAAGGGGGACCTCGCCACCAACGTCACCATGGATGCCGAAGACCTGCTGCTGCGTCAGTTCCTGGGTATCCAGGACGCGGACACCCTGAGGGCGGCCGCCCGCTTCATCCGCGGCGAGCAACTGGGCGACGGCACCTGGAACACCTTCCACGAGGGACCACCCGACCTCTCCGCCACCATCGAGGCGTACGTCGCGCTCCGGCTGGCCGGCGACCTTCCCGAGGATCCGCACATGAGGCGGGCCGCGGGCTGGGTCAGGGAGCAGGGCGGCATCGCGGAGTCCCGGGTCTTCACCCGGATCTGGCTCGCCCTCTTCGGCTGGTGGAAGTGGGACGACCTGCCGGAACTCCCGCCCGAGCTGATGTTCTTCCCGAAGTGGGTCCCGCTCAACATCTACGACTTCGGCTGCTGGGCGCGCCAGACCATCGTGCCGCTCACCATCGTGTCCGCGAAGCGGCCCGTGCGGCCCGCGCCCTTCACCCTGGACGAGCTGCACACCGATCCGGCGTGCCCCCACCCTCCCAAGCCCGTGGCCCCGGTGGTCAGTTGGGACGGGATCTTCCAGAGACTCGACAAGGCGCTGCACCTGTACCACAAGGTCGCGCCCCGCAGGCTGAGGCACATCGCCATGAACGCCGCAGCCCGCTGGATCATCGAGCGCCAGGAGAACGACGGCTGCTGGGGCGGCATCCAGCCCCCCGCCGTGTACTCCGTCATCGCCCTGCACCTGCTGGGATACGACCTGGACCACCCCGTCATGCGGGCCGGTCTCGCCTCCCTCGACCGGTTCACCGTATGGCGCGAGGACGGCGCCCGCATGGTCGAGGCCTGCCAGTCGCCGGTCTGGGACACCTGTCTCGCGACCATCGCGCTCGCCGACGCCGGCGTGAGCCCCGACCACCCCGCGCTCGTGCGGGCCGCCGACTGGATGCTCGGCGAGGAAATCGCCCGGCCGGGCGACTGGTCGGTGCGCAGGCCTCAACTCGCACCCGGCGGATGGGCGTTCGAGTTCCACAACGACAGCTACCCGGACATCGACGACACCGCCGAGGTCGTCCTGGCGCTGCGCCGCGTCCGCCATCCCGACCCCGGCAGGGTCGAGGCGGCCATCGAGCGCGGTGTCGGCTGGACCCTCGGCATGCAGTCCCGCAACGGCGCCTGGGGTGCCTTCGACGCGGACAACACCAGCCCCTTCCCCAACCGGCTGCCGTTCTGCGACTTCGGTGAGGTCATCGACCCGCCGTCCGCCGACGTCACCGGGCACGTGGTGGAGATGCTGGCCGTCGAGGGCCGTGCGGGCGACCCGCGCACACGTCGCGGCATCGACTGGCTGATCGCCGAACAGGAGCCCAGCGGTGCGTGGTTCGGGCGATGGGGCGTCAACTACATCTACGGGACAGGCTCGGTGGTGCCCGCCCTCGTCGCTGCGGGAGTGCCGGCCGCGCACCCCTCGGTGCGACGTGCCGTCGACTGGGTGAAGTCCGTCCAGAACGACGACGGAGGCTGGGGCGAGGACCTGCGCTCCTACCGCGAGGAGAAGTGGATCGGCCACGGAAGTTCGACAGCCTCCCAGACCGCCTGGGCGCTCCTCGCACTCCTGGCCGCCGGGGAGCGGGAGACCCGCTCGGTGGAACGTGGTGTCGCCTGGCTGGCAGAGACCCAGCAGGCCGACGGTTCCTGGGACGAGCCACACTTCACCGGCACCGGCTTCCCCTGGGACTTCTCCATCAACTACCACCTCTACCGGCAGGTGTTCCCCCTCACCGCGCTCGGCCGGTACGTGTACGGCGATCCCTTCGCCGGCGCCTCCGTCAGCGGCGCCGCCGCCGGTGAAGGTGCCTGAGCCGATGGACGGTACACAGGAAGTACCGCACGGCTCCGCCACACCGCTGCTGATCGCCTGCGCGCTCGGCATCGAACGCCTCGCCCTGCGCACCGGCAGGCGGGGCGACGCGCCGGGCCCCGTCAGCGTCATCAGCACGGGTATGGGCCCCCGGGCGGCTGAGAGCGCCGTCCGGGCCGCGCTGGGACGCCACGGTGCCGGAGGGACGGCGGTCATCGCCTCCGGTTTCTGCGCCGGGCTCGCACTCGGCATGCACCCCGGCGACCTGGTGGTGGCGGAGGAGACCCGTGACGCCACGGGCACGACGGCCTGCACAGGGACCGGAGTACTCGTCGACGCGCTGACCTGGGCAGTGCCTGGCCGGACCGTCCACACCGGCGCGCTGGCCGGCTCCGCGCACGTCGTCCGTGGCCCCGAGCGGGCCGGCCTGCTGGCCACCGGCGCCATCGCCGTCGACATGGAGTCCGCGGCCACACTCCGTACCGCCGTACACACCGGGCCACGTCCAGTTGCGGCCGTACGGGTGGTGGTGGACGCTCCAGAGCATGAGCTCGTCCGTATCGGCACGGTCCGCGGTGGAATATCGGCATTCCGCGTTCTTCGTGCTGTACTTCCGGCTTTCCATGAATGGCACCGATCTTTGTTGCTCCCCAGGAGGTGAGCCCAGATGGCCATGCCGCTCCGTCAGTCCATCAAGGTTGCGACGTATCTCATCGAGCAGAAGCTCCGCAAGCGGGAGAAGTTTCCGCTGATCGTCGAGCTGGAGCCCTTGTTCGCCTGCAATCTGGCGTGCGAGGGCTGCGGCAAGATCCAGCACCCGGCCGGAGTGCTCAAGCAGCGCATGCCCGTCGCGCAGGCGGTGGGCGCGGTGCTCGAATCGGGTGCTCCGATGGTGTCCATCGCCGGCGGTGAACCCCTCATGCACCCGCAGATCGACGAGATCGTGCGTCAGCTGGTCGCCAAGAAGAAGTACGTCTTCCTCTGCACCAACGCCATGCTGATGCGCAAGAAGCTCGAGAAGTTCACCCCGTCGCCCTACTTCGCCTTCGCGGTGCACATCGACGGGCTGCGCGAGCGGCACGACGAGTCCGTCGCCAAGGAAGGCGTCTTCGACGAGGCGGTGGCGGCGATGAAGGAGGCCAAGCGGCAAGGCTTCCGGGTGACGACCAACTCCACCTTCTTCAACACGGACACACCGCAGACCATTATTGAGGTGCTGAACTTCCTCAATGACGACCTGAAGGTGGACGAGATGATGATCTCGCCCGCCTACGCCTACGAGAAGGCCCCCGACCAGGAGCACTTCCTGGGCGTCGAGCAGACCAGGGAGCTCTTCAAGAAGGCCTTCGCGGGCGGCAACCGCCGTCGCTGGAGGCTCAACCACTCGCCGCTCTTCCTGGACTTCCTGGAGGGCAAGGCCGACTTCGCCTGCACGGCCTGGGCGATCCCGAACTACTCCCTCTTCGGGTGGCAGCGGCCCTGCTACCTGATGAATGACGGGTACGTGCCCACCTACCGTGAGCTGATCGAGGAGACCGACTGGGACAAGTACGGCCGTGGGAAGGACCCGCGCTGCGCCAACTGCATGGCGCACTGCGGTTACGAGCCCACGGCGGTGCTCGCCACCATGGGATCGCTCAAGGAATCCCTGCGAGCGGCGCGGGAGACCATCGGCGTGAACCGGTGACGTCATGACCACGGGAGAGCCAGTCGCACTTGGCCTCCCCGCGATGCCGGCCCGGCCACTCGCGGTGCGCCGCCCCTCGCGGCGCATCCAGGTCGGGTCGGTGGCGGTCGGCGGGGACGCACCCGTGTCGGTGCAGTCGATGACGACGACTCGGACGTCGGACAAACCGGGGTGCCCGCCGTGACCGTGAGCCGATAACAGGACCAGAGAGAGGGGGCTCGGGGTATGACGATGCTGGAATCCATCAAGGGGCCGCAGGACCTGAAGGCGCTGAGCCGGCCGGAAATCGGTGAACTCGCCGAGGAGATCAGGACGTTCCTCATCCGCGCGGTGGCGAGGACAGGTGGCCACCTCGGCTCCAATCTCGGAGTGGTCGAGCTCTCCGTCGCTCTGCACCGGGTCTTCGACTCGCCCGTGGACCGCATCCTGTGGGACACGGGGCACCAGAGCTACGTGCACAAACTGCTCACTGGGCGTCAGGACTTCTCCAAGCTGCGCGGCAAGGGCGGCCTGTCCGGCTATCCCTCCCGCGAGGAGTCCGAGCACGACGTCATCGAGAACTCCCACGCGTCCACCGTGCTCGGCTGGGCCGACGGTCTCGCCAAGGCCGACGAGGTGCTCGGGCGCTCGCACCACGTCGTGGCGGTCATCGGGGACGGGGCCCTCACCGGCGGCATGGCCTGGGAGGCGCTCAACAACATCACCGCGGCCGGGGACCGCCGGCTCATCATCGTGGTGAACGACAACGAGCGGTCGTACGCCCCGACCATCGGGGGTCTCGCGAGCCATCTCGCGACGCTCCGCACGACCGACGGCTACGAGCGATTCCTGTCCTGGGGCAAGGGCGTGCTCCAGCAGACGCCGGTCATCGGTCCGCCCCTGTACGGGTCGCTGCACGGCGCCAAGAAGGGTTTCAAGGACACCTTCGCGCCCCAGGGCATGTTCGAGGACCTGGGCCTCAAGTACGTCGGCCCCGTCGACGGACACGACACCGCAGCGGTCGAGACGGCCCTGCACCGGGCGAAGCGTTTCCACGGCCCGGTGCTCGTGCACTGCATCACCGAGAAGGGCCGGGGCTATCCGGCCGCGCTGGCGGACAACGCCGACCGCTTCCATACGGTCGGCAGGATGAACCCCCTGACCTGCGCGCCGCTCGTCGTCCCGGCGGCGCCTTCATGGACCTCGGTCTTCGGCGACGAGATCGCGGAGATCGGCGCGGTCCGCCCCGACGTCGTCGCGATCACCGCGGCGATGCTGCACCCCGTCGGGCTGACCAGGTTCGCCGAGGAGTTCCCCGACCGGACCTGGGACGTCGGGATCGCCGAGCAGCATGCCGTGGTCTCGGCCGCGGGTCTTGCCACCGGTGGCCTCCACCCCGTCGTCGCCGTGTACGCCACCTTCCTCAACCGGGCCTTCGACCAGTTGCTGATGGACGTCGCCCTCCACCGGTGCGGAGTGACGTTCGTCCTGGACCGGGCCGGTGTCACCGGCGTCGACGGCCCTTCCCACAACGGCATGTGGGACATGTCCGTGCTCCAGGTCGTCCCCGGTCTGCGCATCGCCGCGCCTCGCGACGCCGACCGGCTGCGCGAGCAGCTCCGCGAGGCTGTGAAGGTCGACGACGCGCCGACCGTGATCCGGTTCCCCAAAGCCGCGGTGGGGGAGCCGGTCCCGTCCGTCGGGAGGATCGGCGGAATGGACGTCCTGCGCCAGGAGAAGGAACCCGAGGTCCTGCTGGTGGCTGTGGGAGCCCTCGCCCCGGTCTGCCTGGAGGCCGCCGACCTGCTCGCCGGGTCCGGGGTCCGCTGCACCGTGATCGACCCCCGCTGGGTCAAGCCGGTCGACGCGCAGCTGCCCGCCGTCGCCGCGCGGCACGCGCTCGTGGCGGTGGTCGAGGACAACAGCCGTTCGGGGGGCGTCGGCTGGGCGGTCGGGCAGGCACTCCGGGACGCTTCCGTCGACGTACCCCTGCGGACGTTCGGCATTCCCGAGCAGTTCCTCGGGCACGCCGGACGTGACGAGGTGCTGGTGGACATCGGGCTGACCCCGGTGGAGATCGCGGGACGCATCGGGGCGGTGCTGGAGCGCCGCAGCGCGGCGGGGGAGCGGAATACACCGAAGGGGCCCGGGGCATGACGGACGAACAGCCGGGCTTCGACCTGGCGCGGCTCCTCGCCGAACGAGGAGCCGAACGCTACGAGCTGCACACCCGCCACCTCAACCACCAGCTGCCGCGCATGCTGCGCACCATCGGTTTCGACAAGGTCTACGAGCGGGCGGAGGGCGCCTACTTCTGGGACGACGAGGGCAACGACTACCTGGACATGCTCGCCGGGTTCGGGGTCATGGGCCTGGGCCGCCACCATCCCGTCGTGCGCAAGGCCCTCCACGACGTCCTGGACGCCTCGCTCGCGGACCTCACGCGGTTCGACTGCCAGCCGCTGCCCGGACTGCTCGCCGAGAGGCTCCTGGTCCACAGCCCGCACCTGGACCGGGTGTTCTTCGGCAACAGCGGTACGGAGGCGGTCGAGACCGCGCTGAAGTTCGCCCGGTACGCCACCGGCAAGCCACGCGTCCTCTACTGCGGCCATGCCTTCCACGGGCTGACGACCGGATCGCTCTCGGTGAACGGGGAGAAGGGGTTCAGGGAGGGCTTCGCACCCCTGCTGCCCGACACGGCCATCGCGCTCGGCGACCTCGACGCGTTGCGGCGTGAGCTCAGGCGCGGGGACGTGGCGGGACTGATCGTGGAGCCGATCCAGGGCAAGGGCGTGCACGCCTCGCCTCCGGGATTCCTCCGGGAGGCGCAGGAACTGCTGCGCCGGCACAAGGCCCTGCTCATCGCCGACGAGGTGCAGACCGGACTCGGCAGGACGGGGGACTTCTACGCGTACCAGCACGAGGAGGGAGTCGAGCCGGATCTGCTCTGCGTGGCCAAGGCGCTCTCCGGCGGGTACGTCCCCGTCGGCGCGACGCTCGGCAAGGACTGGATCTTCAAGCGCGTCTACTCATCCATGGACCGCGTCCTCGTCCACTCCGCGAGCTTCGGCTCCAACGCCCAGGCCATGGCGGCCGGGCTCGCCGTCCTGTCCGTGATGGAACAGGAGGAGATCGTCGCGAAAGCCCGCCGCACCGGAGATCTGCTGCGCGAACGGCTCGCGGCACTGGTCGGCCGCTACGAGCTCCTGCACGAGGTGCGGGGGCGGGGACTGATGATCGGGATCGAGTTCGGCAGGCCGTCGTCCCTCGGGCTGCGCAGCCGTTGGACGATGCTGCAGGCGGCCCGCAAGGGACTGTTCGCGCAGATGGTGGTGGCCCCCCTGCTCCGGAAGCACCGCATCCTCACCCAGGTCTCCGGCGACCACATGGAGGTGATCAAGCTGATTCCGCCCCTGGTCATCGGAGAGCCCGAGGTGGAACGCTTCGTCACCGCCTTCACGGCGGTCATGGACGACGCGCACAGCGGCAAGGGGCTGATGTGGGACTTCGGCAGGACACTGGTGAAACAGGCAGCCGCCAACCGGTGAGCGTTCCGACACTTTTTGCCTCTGGGGCAAGAAATTTGCCTCAGAGGAAAGTTCCTGGCCCAATGGGAGCATGAATCCTCCCGAAGGAGGGGCGGCCGACGAGCTTCCGGGAGTCGCGCCACGCCTGCGCGAACTGCGCCGCGAACGCGGTCTGACCCTGGAGAGCGCCGCCGGGCGTGCGGGACTCTCCACGGCCCACCTCTCGCGGCTCGAGACCGGCCGTCGCCAGCCCTCGCTGCCGATGCTGCTCGGTCTCGCCCGCGTCTACGGTACGACCGTCTCCGAGCTCCTGGGAGAGGTGCCGCCCGAACGAGACGCGATCGTCCGAGGCGGGCCGCCCGACGAAGCCCCAGGAGACGGGTCCGGTGGCTGGCTCTACCGGCAGGCGGGAGGGTCGGGGCGCGCCATGCAGGCACTGCGTGTCCACGTCCCCCACGGCACCGAGGGGGAGCTCGTACGCGTGCACCCCGGTGAGGAGTGGCTGTACGTCCTCGACGGCCGGCTCAGGGTCGTGCTCGGGGAGACCGTGCACGACCTCGATCCGGGCGACAGCGCACACTTCGACTCCCTCACACCGCACCGGATCGCGGCCCTCGGCCGCGGTGGGGCGCGGCTGCTGTTCGTCCACACGCTGCTCCAGAGTCCGGCCGCCGAGCTGTGCCTCGGCCCCGCGGCCCGACGGCTCTGAACCCGCGTACTCCTGTACCCGTTGCCGCCACGAGCGGCGAGGAAGGACCGTCATGTCCGATTCCGAGTACTACGACCCCCTCACCCCGCGCACCCAGCGGGGGAGCGACAGCGGCGACACCCAGGAGCGGCGGATGCCACGCGGGGTGGTGATCCGGCTCATCGCCTACCTGGTCGCCGGACACGTGATCGCGGGATTCCTGTTCCTCCTCTTCACCGTTGCGGGCAAGGGGTGAGCGCAGGGATCAGGTCCTCACCGTGACCGGCGGGCCCTGACCGCAGGCATCAGGCGTCCTCCACGAGGCGCTGACGGAGCTTCTCGCGCGTCTCGTGGCTGATCTTCAGTCCTTCGAGGAGGTAGCGGTCGGTGCTGCCCCAGATCTCCTCGATGGTGGCGAAGGCCGCGTCGAGATACTCGCGGTGCGCGCCGAAGAGCGGGTTGAGCAGCTCCATCACCTCGTCCGACATTCCCACCGGCGAGGTGTCGCTGCGCCGCACCTTGTATCGGCGGTGCGCGTCGTTGGACTTGAGGTAGTCGGCCTCGATGGCGTCCCTCTCGACGCCGACCGCGAGCAGCGAGACCGCGACCGACAAGCCGGCCCGGTCCTTGCCCGCCGCGCAGTGCATCAGCGCGGGGACGCTGTCCTCGGCCAGCGCGTGCAGGACCCGGCTGTGCTCGGCGGTCCGGTCCGTGATGATCGAGCGGTAGGACAGGACCATGCGCTCCATGCCCTTGCCGTCGGCCAGGATCGAGCGCAGCTGCTGGATGTTCCCGTCGCGCACCAGCCGCCAGAACTCCGCGCCGTCGGCCGGGTCGGAGAGGGGAATGCTGACATTCCGGACGCCGGGCAGGTCCACGTCGTATCCGTCGAGCTTGTGGTCGGCGGCGTTGCGGAAGTCGAAGATCGTATGCAGGCCGAGTCCGGCGAGGAACGCGGCGTCGGCCTCGGTGGCGTGAGCCAGGTGGCCGCTGCGGAAGAGCCGCCCGAAGCGCACGGTGCGGCCGTCGCTCGTCGGAAGCCCGCCGACGTCGCGGAAGTTGCGGACACCGGTCAGGTCCACGTCCGTCGGCTCGGGGCCGGCCGGGGGGACCTCTGGCAGCTGCGTCACAAGGGCTCCTGGAGTGTCTGGCGCCGGCGCCGCTCGCCGACGGGGCACGCTCGCGACGATACGACATGGCTGCAACGGGCATGCGTCTCGGGCATCGCGGGATCGGCCGACGGGGAGGGGTGGTCGCGAGGTGTCCGTATTGGTGCATTTGATCGAACATGCCCTGCTTGTGGGGGACATGAGGGGAGGTGGGTGAGCGGGATCATATCCGTGACGGTGCGTGGTGAAGTCCCCCGAGGGTATTCCGGACGCCTCAAGGAATGCCAAGATCCGTAATCCACGGAGTGTGACGGTAATTCCGCAGCGGAATTGAAGACGGGATTCCGCTTCGCAATCCGAGCTTGTTCCGCGCGTCCTCGCTCGCCTACGGTCACGGTCAATCCGGACGGAATGCCGAATCCTGCCGCCGCCCGGAATCCGCACCGACTCACGTGTGGCAGGAGCGGGGGAACCAGGTAAGTCGCCGTCCGGAGCGATCCGGAACGGCTCGGGGTCAAGACGCGTCACCACGCGGCCGGGCATCTCCAGCCCGAACCCGACAGCTCACCTCGCAGGCGCCGGAGAGGAATTCCCCATGCCCGCAAACGGCAAGCACCGTCGTAAGAAGTCCCGTCCGCTCTCCCGAGGCATCCTTGCCGCGGGGGCCGGCGGCGCGGTACTCGCGCTCCCGCTGATCGGCGCCACCGGCGCCCACGCGGCGGAGCCGGCCGCTCCCGCGGCGAAGTCCGCCGCCGTCACCCCCGGCGCGCCCGCCGCGAAGCACTCCCCGAAGACCTACACCGTGGTCTCCGGCGACTATCTCGCGAAGATCGCCACCGCCAAGAAGATCAAGGGTGGCTGGCAGAAGCTGTACAAGGACAACCGCGACGTCATCGGCGACAACCCGAGCCTGATCGTCCCGGGCATGAAGCTGACTCTCGGAGCCAAGGCCTCCGGCACCGCCGAGAAGCCGGCGACCGCCAAGCACGCCGCGTCCGAGGCGAAGCCGGCCACGAAGGCCGAGCCCGCCGCCGAGAAGGCCGCTCCGGCCGGGGGGAAGGCCGCCACCGCCGACTCCGGCGCGTCGCAGAGCAACGCCTCCGGCTGGTCGGCCCCGGTCGAGAACCCCACAGTCACCACCCAGTACCACGTGGCCGGCGCCAGCTGGTCCAGCGGCTACCACACGGGTTCCGACTTCCAGGCCGCCTCGGGCACCAGCGTCCGCTCGATCGGACCGGGCACCGTCGTCTCCGCCGGGTGGGGCGGCGCGTACGGCAACGAGATCGTCATCCAGCACAGTGACGGCATGTACTCCCAGTACGCGCACCTGTCCTCACTCGAGGTCTCGGCCGGACAGACCGTCACCGGCGGCCAGGAGATCGGCCTCTCCGGATCCACCGGCAACTCTACCGGCCCGCACCTCCACTTCGAGGTCCGTACCGGCCCGAGCTACGGCTCGGACGTCGACCCGATCGCCTACCTGCGTTCGCACGGCGTCTCCATCTGAGGGACGTGACCCCGGGGGTCGAGCAGAGGGGCGGTGTGCCACGGCGCACCGCCCCTCCACTTATTCCGGCTTTGCCAAAACCTGACCGGGTGGTCTTTGTCACCACCCGTCAACCCCTTATTACGGTCGCGTAAGTCACATTCGAGGGTGCAGGATAAACCCTTGTGGCAGACGATTCGAGAAACAAACAACGAGGCATCATCGGGTCGTACGCGGCGATTGGCGACAGCTTCACCGAGGGCGTCGGTGACCCCGGCCCGGACGGAAGGCTCGTCGGCTGGGCGGACCGGTTCGCGGTGCTCCTCGCCGACCAGCTCCCGGTCCCCGACGCGATGGCCGGCCCGGTGGACGACCCGCACGGAATCTTCCGGTACGCCAATCTCGCCGTACGCGGACGGCTCCTCGACCAGATAGTCGAGGAACAGGTACCCCGCGCGAAGCAGTTGGCCCCTGATCTGGTCAGCTTCTGCGCGGGCGGCAACGACATCCTCCGCCCCGGCTCGGACCCCGACGACGTGGCCGAGCGCTTCGAGCGCGCCGTGGCCGACCTCACCCAGGCCGTCGGGACCGTCATGGTGACCACCGGCTTCGACACCCGCGGCATCCCGGTGCTCCGGCACCTGCGTGGCAAGATCGCCACCTACACCGCACACGTCCGGTCCATCGCCGACCGGTACGACTGCCCGGTGCTCGACCTGTGGTCCCTGCGGTCCGTGCAGGACCGGCGTGCATGGGACAACGACCGGCTGCACCTCTCGCCCGAGGGCCACACCCGGGTCGCGCTCCGCGCCGCCCAGGTCCTCGGACTCGACGTGCCGGCCGACCCCGACCAGGCGTGGCCCCCGCAGGCACAGCGCGGCTCGCTCGAAGTGCGCCGCGACAACATCAACTGGGCGCGGGAATACCTCGTCCCGTGGATCGGCCGACGGCTGCGCGGCGAGTCCTCAGGCGACCACGTCGAGGCCAAACGCCCGGACCTGCTGCCACTCTGACCGCTCGTCCGGGCATCAGCGGCCGACGAAGGGCAGGAGCCGCCGGGCCGGATCCGGGGACCCGAGCCCGTCCGGAGCGGGAACCCGCACCGGCCGGGTGGGGATCCGCTCCAGCACGCCACCCGCGAAGACGTCGTACAGCGGCAGGGTCTCCAGGTGCACGTAGCCGATGTGGCAGTCGCACACGTCGAGCGGGCAGCCGCGCGGGCCGAGGGCGTCGCGGTAACTGCCGTCGTAGAGATTGCCGAGTTCGGCACGGACGAAGTGGCAGCGCCGTACCGTCCCGTCACCGTCCACCGAGATGACGGACTCACCGGTCCGGCAGGGCAGGCCGGCCGAGCGGTGGGGGTGCCTGCTGTACGGGAAGAGCGGGTCCAGGGCCGTCCATCTCGCCGCCTCCTCGTCCGTATAGGTGCGCCCTTCGGCGGCGTTGACCCAGAGGTAGACCTCGGGCGGCAGCGCGGCACGCAGGCGTCGGGCCTCGGGCAGGTGCTCGTCCAGACCCACGATCCCGACGCTGTGGCGCACCCCGAGGGCCGTGAGTTCCTGGCACCGGCCGAGGAACCGCTCGTAGGGCGTCTGGCCGGGGTGGTAGGTGCACCACAGGGCGACCTTGTCCCTTTCGGCCTCCGCCAGCCAGGCGGTGCGGCCGCCGAGGTTGGTCTGGACGGCGACCCTCGTGACGTGCGGCAGGCGGGACAGCTCGACGAGCGCCCGCCGGTACCAGGAGCGGACCAGCGCCTCCCCCCATGGCGTGAACAGCACCGACAGGCGGTCGCCCGACTGTGCGGTGGCCCACGCGGTGAAACGCTCCAGGGCCGCACGGTCCGCACGCAGACGGTCGCGGCTGTCCCGTCGCTTGGCGAACGGGCAGTAGGGGCAGTCGTAGTCGCACGAGGCCAGCGGGCCCCGGTACAGGATGGTCAGGTCCTTGCCCACCGGCCGGCTCACTTCGCCTCGTACGCGGCCATCGCGGCCCGTACTCCCGGGGAGAACAGCTCGGGTCCGAGCGCGTCGGAGTGCGCCAGTCCCTCCGGGGAGAGACGGAGCAGGGCTGGGCCCGCGGTGTCGTCCAGCCAGCCGCGCGCGGCGAAGAGCTCCAGTTCGAAGCGGAAGTCGACGTACGGATCCACGCCGAAGCGGTCGCGGTACCCGGCGGTCGGCATGCCCCGTGCCTGGAGGAGCGACTGCAGCAGATGGCGTCTGCGCGCCTCGTCCTCATCGACGTACCGGCCGACCTCCGCCCGGGAGAAGTCCGCCGTGCCGGTGAAGCCGTCGATGATGCCCCGGATCTCGCGCATCTCCACCGCGTAGTCGAAGGAGTAGTGCAGGGAAGAGGTGTACGACCGGGCCCCGCAGCCGAGTCCGATCATGCCGTCGGTCTGGCAGGCGTAGTCCTCGGGGCCCGCCGGCAGGGCGTCCCCCCGGCGGAACATACGCATGGACACCTGCTCGTACCCGTGGGCCAGCAGGTGGTCGCGGCCGGATCGGTACAGCCGGAGCCGCTGTTCGTCCCAGGCGGTGTCCTGGCCGGTCCCGGCGCCCGCCGCGGTTCCGGTGCCCCTGCGCCCGAGGCCGGTCAGCGGGCGTACGTACAGCGGGTAGAGGTACAGCTCCTCCGGATGCCAGGCCAGAGCAGCGTCCAGGGAGGTACGCCAGCTCGCCGCCGTCTGGCCGTCCATGCCGTAGATCAGGTCGATGTTGAGTACCGGGGCGCCGGCCTCCCGGATGCGGCCGAGGGCGGCCTCGACCTCCGGCCGGCGCTGAGGTCGTACAGCCGCACGTGCCTCGGCGTCCACGAAGCTCTGTACGCCGATGCTGATCCTGGTGGCTCCGCGGTCGGCCAGGACGGACAGCCGGTCCGCGGTCGCGGTCGACGGCGAGGTCTCGACCGACAGGGGAACGGAGCGGAGATCGGCGCCCATCCGCTTCTCCGCGATGTCGCACAGGCGCTCCAGCTCCCCGGCGTCGAGATAGGTGGGCGTGCCACCGCCGAACGCCGCCGCTGCGAAACGCACCGGCGCGTCGTCGCCCAGCGCGTCACGGACGGCCGCGGCCTGCCGGTCGAGGGCGTCGAGGTAACGGGTCGTCAGCTCGTCGGGGGCGCCGATCCGGGTGAACAGGTTGCAGAAGCCGCAGCGGACCTCGCAGAAGGGTATGTGGGCGTACAGGGAGAGCGCTTCCTTGCTCTCCCCGGCCCACAGTCCGCTCAGAAGAGGGCGCCCGGCGGGATGGCTGCCGAGCGGGCGGTAGGCCGTCTTGTGCGGATAGGCGTACACGTAGCTCACGTACGGGCTCGCGGTGGTGACGGTCATCGTGCTGCCCCCTGGTCGAGGAAGAAATGGGCGTAGGGCACGGTCCAGACGGCTTCGTGTCCGATCCGGTGGCCTGTGTAGCCGTCGTCCCCGTAGGCCGTGCCGTGATCGGAACAGACTATGGCGAAACACCTGCGGCGGCTGCTCGCCGCGTCGAACAACCGTCCGATGTGCCGGTCCACATACTCCAGCGCGGCGGCATGGGTGGCTTTCGAGTCGCCCGCCTCGGCGGTGGCGCCTGGCAGGTGGAACCAGTTGGGCTGGTGCAGCGCCGCCACGTTGACGAAGAGGAAGAGCCGTTGTTCGCGAGGGAGTTCGGCGACGATCTGTTCCGCACGTGCGACCTGCGCCTCGAAGGACGTCGGCGAGGCTACCCCGAACTCCGGCTCCCAGTGGCTCTCCTGGAACATGCCGGGCAGCACCGAGCCCAGCGGGGGGCGGCGGTTGAAGAAGCCCACGCCGCCCACACACGCCGTGCGGTAGCCGACCGCGGCGAGGCCCGAGAGCAGATCGGGGGTCTCGTGCACGAAGGTGCCGTCCGCGGTCGACTCGCTGCCGGCGAAGTGGGCGGCGAACAGGCGCGGGTGTGGGCCCGGGGCGGCGGGCGTCGGCAGGAACCCCGCGAAGATCGCCTGGTGGGAGGCGTAGGTGAAGCTGCCCGGAGCGTGCCTCCTCTCCCAGACACCACCGGGGAGATGCCGGGCGAGGTTCGGGATGCGGCCGGCCGCGGCCAGGTCGCGGGCGACATCGAATCGCAGCGTGTCCAGGGTGACCATCAGCAGGTCGTGGCTCCCCACGACCGCGTTCATGTCCGGGTTCGGGTTCCCCGCGCCGGGGGGCGCGGGGTCAGGGTGCGTCGATGACACGGTCGTTCCTCGCTCGGTCCAGTACGGCGGCGATCTGCGCGCCGTAGGTGTCCAGGCCCTCGGAGCCACTGCCGGGCAGACCGGTCAGACGGGGCAAAAGATCCCCGAAGGCGTTGACCTCGCCGACGGCGAAACGCCGCCAGCCGGTGGCCGGCAGCAGGTCGACCCCCACGCAGAGCGTGCGGGGGAAGCAGGCGGCTGCCCGCTCGCAGACGGCCAGGGCGGCGTCCCAGCTGCCGCCCGCCGCTTCCATCGCCACCCGGGCCCGGCCGAGGTCGCCCCGCGCCCCGCCCAGGTGCAGATTGGTCATGGGGTGGCGGCTGGTGCGCACTACGGCGTGCGTCGCCCGGCCCGCCACCACCACGACCCTGAGGTCGGCCGCCCGCCCCCGCTGTGACGCCTTGGGCAGCCAGCGCTCGATGTGCAGTCCGTCGGGTGCCAGTGCGTCGATCAGCGCAGCCACCTCGCGCTCCGTCGTGCACCGGCGCACCCGCAGCGAGTTGAACAGCCGGCCTTCGCCGTCCCGTTCCACGGACGTGGTCGCGCGGATCCTCCCGGGGCCCGCTGTCTCCAGCGCGACCACGCCGGAGGCCGACGAACCGTGGGCCGGCTTCACGAACACCCTCGGCATACGGTGATCGGCCATCAGCGCACGCACGTCCGACCAGCCCCGCACGGGACCGGCCGAAGGCCCCGAGGTGGGGGAGTCCGGTACGGGTACTCCGGCGGAGTCCAGGACGCCGTGGCAGATCCGCTTGTCGAACAGCACCGCGACGTCCCGCGGATCGCTCAGCATCCGCGCACCCGAGGCGGCGGCGGCACGGGCGACGTCCCGCACCGCCGCGGTGAAACGGGCGTACCAGCGGGCCGAACCCTCCACCCTCGTCGGGTCGTCGACCCCGCGCAGGAGCCTGTCCACCTCGGCGTCCTCACCTGGCGAGTCGATGCGCACGGTCTCCCCGGACAGGAAAGAGACATCACCCCCGAGCACGTCGAGCCAGGAGACCGTACGCGAGGCCGGGAGCCCGGCGGCGCGCACGGCGTCCTGGAAGAGACCGACCCTGCGGTTGCCCGGGATGCCGACGACCACGAGGCGCGGCGGCGCACTACTCACTGACGGCCACATAGCGGGAGTCGTCGTCCTCGTCGCCCCAGTCCTCGGCCTCTTCGAGATCGACCCGCACACCCTCCCGGGCGCACAAATCCTCGATACGCGCGACGTACGGGCCCGTGAGGTAGTGGTGGTGCAGGTCCAGGGCGGAGAGATGGGTGAGCGGCTGCCCGCCCAGCAGCGCCTCGGCGCCCGTGTCGCCCAGGGTGCCCATGGCGAGGGACAGGGAGTCGAGTCGCGCGACCACGGGCGCCGAGGCCACAGCGACGGCTATCTCGTCCTGGATCTCGCTGTTCTGCAGACCGAGATGGCGCAGCGCCGGGTACCCGGCGCCGGACAGCAGGGGTGCCAGGTCGGCGACGGACGCGTCACCGCCGTACCACTGGGAGCCGAGCCAGAGTTCCAGATGTTCCAGGGCGGGGAGTTCGGATGCTCCCACCGCCCGGACGACGTGTCCGGGCAGGCCACCGGACTCGAAGCGCAGTGATCTCAGCGCCGTGTGCCGGACGGGGCGCAGCCGGAGGTTCTCGGCGTCGGAAACGGCCTCTCCGCAGCCGCGCACGGTCAGTTCCTCCAGGAGCGGGAGGGCTTCGAGAACCGGGGTGACGTCGCACATCCGCAGCCAGGACAACTCGCACTCCTCGCTCTCCACGTCGGCGAGGAACAGCGCGCGCAGGGCCGGGAAGCGGTGCGCGTCCGCCACGATCGTGTCGACCACCGGCTGGAAGGAGGAGTACTCGTCCTCCCACCACGGTCCGATCAGCAGCGCCCGCACACGGGCAGGGTCGACCTCCGTGAGGAAGCGCCGCCAGTGCTCGGCGAACGTCTCCTCGCCCCAGGCGCAATCCAGCCGCCACGCCACGGAATCGGGTGCGGACGGCGTCCGGGCCTCCGGGGCGTCGGCTGCGGGCAGTGTGAGGACCGGCAGGCCGTGGAAGACCTCCGGGTGGATGATGTCGGTCATCGTGTGCCCCTACTCCGCGACCGCGGTGTATCGCCCGGCGGCCCCGCGGCCGTCCCATGGCTCGCAGCGTTCGGACAGATCGACGGTCACGCCGTGAGGTGCGAGCGCCTCGGTCAGCCGGTGTTCCATCGGTTCGGTCAGGAAGTGGTGGTGCAGGTCGAGCGACTCGAGGTGGATGAGCGGCTGGCCCTCGAGCAGCGCGGCCGCTCCCTCGTCGCCCAGCGTGCCGTTCGACAGGTCGAGCGTGCGGAGCCGGGCGACGAGCGGCGCCGAGCCGATCGCGGCCGCTATCTCGTTCTGCAGTTCGCTGTTGCGCAGGCCCAGGTGCCGGAGCCGGGGGAAGCGGGTGCCCGTGAGCAGCGGTGCCAGGTCCGGGACGACGGCGTCGCCGCCGTACGAGGACACGCCCAGCCAGAGCTCCAGGCTCTCCAGCGCGGGCAGTTCGCTGTCCAGCACGCCGCGCAGAGCTTCGGCCGGAAGCCCTCCACTCTCGATGGTGAGCGCGCGCAGCGAATCGTGCCTGACGGGCGGGAAGAGCAGTCCCGTGCCGCCGCGGATGCCGAGGTGGGA
The DNA here is from genome assembly GCF_042803195.1 of Streptomyces sp. NPDC057428. NCBI lineage: Bacteria > Bacillati > Actinomycetota > Actinomycetes > Kitasatosporales > Streptomycetaceae > Streptomyces > Streptomyces sp. NPDC057428. The sequence continues at coordinate 25,177 of NZ_JBHVCT010000016.1, read as the reverse complement.
CAGGGCCGGGAAGGCCGTGAGGAGGGCGGTGACATCGGACTGCTCGATCCAGGAGATCTCGGCCTCCTCCATGACCAGGTCCCCGACGAAGACCGCCGTGAGCGAGGTCAGCCGGCCGGCCGCGGCTACGACGAGCCTGATCGGGTAGGACGAATCCTCCTCGTACGACTCCCCCCACTGCCCGATGATCAGAGCCTGGACGCGGGACGGGTCGACGGTGTCGAGGAAGGCGTTGAACTCCTCCTCCCAGCTCACGTCCCCCTCGGGGTGGAAGGGGTCGACACTGATGCGCCACGCCGCGGCATCGGCCGCAGGACGCGCCGTCTCCTCGGTCTCGCGCTGGAAATCGACGGCTTGAAGGCCGAGCAACTCGTGCAGACGGTCCGCGTCGGACATGGCACTGAGCTCCTGTTGCTGGGGACGGCTGATGTCCGCAAAGGTTTATCAAGGGTCACTGACAACGCCGTGACCGGGCCCCTTGGGCGCCGGGGCGCGTGGGCGGGGACCAGGGCTCCCGCCGCGCACGGCGCAGTTCGTGCGACCGATGCCCCTGTGAGCGGACCGCCCGTGGCGGTCCCGACCGAACTGAGGCCCTCGCCGTCCGACGGATTGTCAGACCTCTCTCGTAGCGTTTCATCTGTGACCGGCACAGGGGATGCCGGGGAGGAGGGGAGAAGTCCGTGTACCGGCAGGGTGACGTATTGATGGTGGCGTTGGACGAGTCGGAGGTGCCCGCGCATTTCCTCGACGCGCCGGGGGAACTGCGGGACGGCCGGGGCAGGCTGGTCCTGGCACTCGGCGAAGTCACCGGCCACGCGCACGCCGTGCAGGGGCCGGGCAGGCTGATGCGGGAGGCGGGAGCCTTCGGTCCGATGCTGCTCCACCTCCCCGGGGGCGGACGCGTGGTGCACGAGGAACACGCGGCGATAGCACTGCCCAAGGGCTGGTTCCGTGTCGTACGCCAGCGCGAGTACGCGCCGGGGGCGGTCCGGATCGTCGCCGACTGACGTGGTGGCCGGAGGCGCCCGGTGAGGTGCGGCCGCCGGACAGCGGCAGCAAGCACAGCAGACATCGCAGGAACAGGAGACGGGGAATACCGATGCAGTACGTGAACGCGTGGCGGGCTGTCGCGGCGGCGACCGGCCGAGCGGACCGGGGCGCGGCCGAGGACGGTGTGCGGATGGCCTACCGCCGTGCGGGGCTCGCAGAGCCGGAGCGAGTCATCTGGGCGGACTCGCCCAAGGCAGCGGTCGAGGCGGTTGAGAAGCTGGTCGGTGCCGGGCGCTCCGTCCGTGAGGAGGTGCGCACCCGCCCATGGGCCGAGGAACGCCGCAGGATCTACGACGAGTTGGGCCCGGCGGGCTGGTCCGCGCTGTGGTCCGCCACGGGTGCCCAGTTGTGGGAGACCACCGCTGCACTGGCCGACCGGATCCGGACGGGGGTCGTCGCCGAGTTGGCCACCCGTCCCGAGGACGAGCCGGACGTCCGTCTCCTCCTGCTCGACGCGGTCCTCGGTCAGCACGACGCGGCCTGGCTCGCGGCCTTCGACGGCCGGGGCGACCGACTGACCGGACTGGCCGAGGTCGCGAGGAACGCGGGCTGGTGGTGGCCCTACGAGCACGCCGTGGTGATCAGTGAGCGGCCCGAGGTGCTCCACCGGGACGAGGCTGGACGGCTCGACCGGGGTGACGGGCCGGCCCTCGCCTACCCCGACGGCTTCGCTCTTCACGCCTGGCGCGGAATGCCGGTGCCTGCCGAGTTCCTCGACTCGCTAGGGTCCCTGACCCCCGACCGGATACGTGCCGAGGAGAACGCGGAGCTGCGGCGTGTGATGCTCGAGTACTACGGCTACGACCGCTATCTCTCGGAATCGGATGCAGAGCCTGTGCACCAGGACGAGACCGGCATCCTGTGGCGCATAGCGATGGAGGGCGACGAGGACGTGGTGATGGTCGAAGTCGTCAACTCCACTCCGGAGCCGGACGGAACCCATCGCACCTATTGGCTCCGGGTACCGCCCGGGACCGGGACAGCGAGGGAAGGCGTCGCATGGACCTTCGGACTCGACGGGGAGGCTTACGCACCGATGCGGCAGACCTGACCGGATCCCGCCGCACCGATGACACTCGCGAGAGGCGCCTCCGCCCAGCCGCGCCGGGTTCCGGCGGTCGGTGTCCGTCGACCTCCGGACCACCGGCCGTCAGGCGGTCAGCGCCTCGTGCTCGATGCCGAGTTCGCGGGCCAGCGCCTCCTCGGTCCACTGCAGCATGGTCGCGCTGGACAGCGGGCCCGCGTATGACGTCATCTGGACGGCCAGGCCGTCCAGCAGCGCCGTCAGTCGCCAGGCCACCGACATGGGATCGTCACACCGGAACTCCCCGGCGGCGGCGCCCTCCTCAATGACCTCCGCCAGCTCCGCCTTCCACTGCTGGTCGAGGTCGCCCGCCACCTCTCGGAGCACCGGATCGCGCAGAGAGGACGCCCAGCCCTCGATCCAGAGCCGCCACCCCTTGGCCTGGCCGGTCGGCGCGTACCAGCGAACGGCGGCGCGCAGCCGTCGCACCGCGCTCGTACGGCGGGTCAGCAACCTCCGGAGATGGGCGAGATCGGCCTCCGCGGCGTAGGCGAAAGCGGCGGCCACCAGCTTCTCCTTGGACGAGAAGTGATACAGCACCAGTGCGTTGCTCACCCCGAGGACGGAGGCCACGTCGGCGATCCGGACCGCCGCCACGCCCCGCACCTCGATCTGTTCGACGGCAGCACGCAGGAGCTCCTCCCGACGCTCCGCCACGCTCAGCCGTACTCTCGCCACGGAGCCACCCTAGCCAACCGCCCGGGCGGACCATCGGGCCACCCGGCTGCGCCGGCCTATCCGAACCAGCCGAACCTCTCCGCCATGACCGGCAGCCGGTCCGCCACGAGGGCGTGTGCCGCGGCCCGCGGGGTGCAGCCGTCCGCTTCCGCCCGTTCCAGGACGCGGCCGATCAAGGACCGCATGGAGCGCCGGGTGTGGGCGAACGCCTCGTCGGCATCGGCCCCGATGTCCCCGAACAGCGTCCACCACCACCAAGCGTTCGTACCGGAGTTGACGACCACGTCGGGCAGTACCGTGATCCCGCGCCGGGCGAGCAGCGCCTCCGCTTCGGGCAGGACCGGCATGTTCGCCGCCTCGACGATCCAACGAGCCCTGACCGAAGCCTGCTTCACGACGTCGACGGCGTACGACACCGCGGCAGGTACGAGGATCTCGGCGTCCGCCGCCAGCCATGCGTCTGCAGGCAGCTCCTCGTCCTGAGGGCGCAGCGCCCCGCGGTCCACCGTGCCGAAGGCGTCCCGCGAGGCGAGCAGGGATTCGACGTCCAGGCCCGCCGGATTGGTGATGGTGCCCTTCACATCGGCGACCGCGACCACGGTGAGCCCGGCGCGGGACAGGAACCGCGCCGTCGCTCCGCCCATCGTGCCGAGGCCCTGCAGGGAGACACGCGCATCGCCGTACGCCACATCGGCCCGGTCGAGGGCGGCGAGGGCGGACTCCGCGACACCGCACCCGCCGACCAGCTCGTCCAGCCCGATCCCGTCCACCGTGACCGCGAAGGCGTCCGCCAGTCGCCGGCGGGCGGCCGTCTCGTCGTCGAGCAGCGGATAGACCGCTTGGACCGTGGAGACGAGACCGGCCTCCACGGCCGCCCGGTCCACCAGGTCCTGGCTGAGTCCGAGATCCTCGCCGGTCGTCCAGACGTTCTCGACGTAGGGACGCATGGCCCGCAGAAAACGAACGAGAATCCCGTACGCCTCGGGAGCGCGTGGATCGCAGTCGATGCCGCCCTTGGCGCCGCCCAGCGGGATGTAGCGCGCCCCGGTGTCGTCGGCGTCGAAGTGCAGGGCCTCCTTCATGGTCATGCCCCGGGCCAGGCCCGCCACCTCCGCGAGGGTGCAGCCCTGCCTCATGCGCAGACCTCCGCTCGACACACCGCGCACCAGGCTGTCGACGACCAGATAGCCCTCGGTCCCCGTGACGTGGTCCGTCCAGGTCAGGGAGATCAGTGGGGCGGTGGAGGGCGTCGTCACAGGGCGGCTCCTGATTGGATGGCGTAAATTTACTGAACAGCGAGTCAGTATCGAGAGGTGGGCGCCACCTGTCAACGCGCGAAAGCCGGCCGGATGGGAGCAGTCGGCGCCCCGTTTGCGGAATCCTTGAGCCGGTACGGACGTTGGAGTCGGCATGACGGACTTCGAACCAGGGAGCGAGGCGCTGCTCCGGCTCTTCGGTGAGTACGACAGCGGCGTGCTGGTCACGCTCAAGCGCGACGGCCGACCCCAGCTGTCCAACGTGAACCATGCCTACGACCCGGCCGAAGGTGTGATCCGGGTGTCCGTCACGGAGGGGCGGGCGAAGACCCGTAATCTCCGCCGGGACCCGCGGGCGAGCTATCACGTGAGCAGTCACGACCGGTGGGCGTGGACCGTGGCGGACGCCTCCGCCGAGCTGACCCCGCCCGCCGAGGAACCACATGACGAGACCGTGGAGCAGTTGGTGCGGCTCTACAAGGACGTCCGGGGAGAGCACCCGGACTGGGACGAGTACAGGCGCGCGATGGTCGAGGACCGCAGGGTCGTCCTGACCCTCTGGATCGAGCACGTGTACGGGCAGCCGCGTGCCTGAGGCCTCAGCCGCGGCCTGCGGTGCTCCGCAGGCCGCGTGATGCTCCGTTCACCGGCGAGCTCTCGCTCCGTCCCGCCTCCCGACGATAATGAGACGACACCCACTCCCTCAGGAGAAGCTGTGACCGCCGCCGACAACCAGCCCTCGCTCCGCACCCGACTGCGCTCGTTGCGCCCGGACGCCTTCGGGGCGGATCCGGCCGGGGCGAGGATGGAGCGGATCCGCCGCTCGCCCAACTTCGCCGACGGGGTGTTCCAGAATCCCGGAGGGGCCCGGACCGAACCGTCCGGCTCCATGCTCGAATTCGCCAAGGTCTTCTTCCGCAAGGAGGAACGCGTCAGGCGGTCACCCGCGGGCACGGTCCCCATCCACGCCACGACGCTGGCCGACCTGGCCGCGCCGCCTGAGACGGGCCTGCGGCTGACGTGGCTGGGTCACTCCAGTGTGCTCACCGAGATCGACGGGCACCGTGTGCTCTTCGATCCGGTCTGGGGTGAACGCTGCTCGCCGTTCGCCTTCGCCGGGCCCAAGCGCCTGCACCCCATGCCGTTTCCGCTCGCTTCCCTCGCACCGGTCGACGTCGTGGTGATCTCGCACGACCACTACGACCACCTCGACCTGCCCACCATCAAGGCGCTGGCGGGGACGGACACCGTCTTCGCCGTCCCTCTCGGTGTCGGCGCCCACCTGGAGCGGTGGGGAGTGCCACTGGAGCGCATCCACGAGCTCGACTGGAACGAGACAACGCAGATCGCCGGCATCAGCCTGACCGCCACCCCGGCCCGCCACTTCTGCGGACGCGGGCTGCGCAACCAGCAGCACACGCTGTGGGCGTCATGGGTCGTGGCCGGGCCTGACCACCGCGTCTACCACAGCGGGGACACCGGCTACTTCTCCGGATTCAAGGGCATCGGCGCCGAGCACGGCCCCTTCGACGCGACCATGATCCAGGTGGGCGCCTATTCCCAGCACTGGCCGGAGAACCACACCGGCCGTACGCCGCTTCCCGGTGCTTGGCCGGACATCCACATGTCCCCCGCCGAGGGGGTTCAGGCGCACCTCGACCTGCAGGGCGGCCGACCGCACGGTGTACTGCTGCCGATCCACTGGGGCACCTTCAACCTCGCACTGCATGCGTGGGCCGAACCGGGGGAGTGGATGAAGGACGCTGCCGACGAGGTGGGGCAGGCGGCGGTGTTCCCTCGGCCGGGCGAGCCGTTCGAACCGGCCGGGGAGCTCCCGTCGGATGCCTGGTGGCGGTCGGTGTCGGCGCCGATCGCGCGCCCGTGGCGACGCCCCGAGGTGGGTGAGGCGGCATCGGTGCGAAAGGCGGAGGTCGACCTTGCCGGGGAGCGGTGACGGGGGCCGATCCCGGGTGGTGCGCGGGACCCGGGACCCGTAGGGGGTCACCGGTAAGGCGGTGACGCCGGCTGCCCGGTGAGTGGTGGCCCGAGCCTGGCGCTCGTCGGCGATCCCGTCGGCGATCCATCGGGCCCGGCCGATCGCGGTGGTCGCCGGCAGGTCGGAACGGCCGCCGCCGAGGCGGGGTCGCCGGCGAGGCCGGGCAATGTTTCGGCGAAGAGGTGTGATCGCGCCCGGCGTCGCTCCACGGAACGGGTCGGAAGCGCAGAGGAGTGCCCGTGAGCAGCGGCGAGCCGGGCGACGGCGACGGTGCCGCCGGCGCGCACTTGCCCGGTGCGGGCCTCGGCGCCCTGCCCTCGCCGCACTCGCGGGCCTTCCCGGTTGGCGACGCGGGGACTCGGCGCTGCCGGGATGACACGTAATTCGAACATGCGATCTAATGCCGACATGGATGTCAGTACCTTTCCCCACGAACTCGTCCAAGCCCAGCGCGACTGGAACGCCGTGTACGCGGAACTGGCCCGACCGCGGGTCCGCCGCTCGACCGAACTGCGCCGGACCCTGCTGCGCCTGTCGGTGTGGATCCGATGGCACCCGTACTGGACCACCAGTGGTGCGGGCCCTGCTGCCCGGGTGCGGCTGCGCGAAGCCGCGCGTACACACGCGGGGCATCAGGGTGTGAGGTCGGCGTGACGCCCGGTGTGGGCTCAGGTCTGGATCCTCCGCGCTGGCAGTGGGCGCTCGGTGGCCGCCCACCGGCGCGGTCAGCGCACGCGGAGGCAGGGTGAGGTACCGCCCCACGGTCGGCGTAGGGGAGTTGACGGCGCACGGAAGTCGATGAGGGCGGATCCCCGTTCGGATCGGATGTCGATCAACTCGTCTTTGCCGGGAGGCTCTTCGGTGAAATGCCCGATCTCCGCGACGAGGTTTCCGCGGACGGCGTCGAACGCGCGGTCCGAACCGGGAATGATGTGAGCAGAGGCCGAACGTTCGCAGACGGCGCCGCCCGGCACCCCCCCCGTGAGACACCCGGAGGACCTGATGACCGACGCGAAGCGCTACATCATCGAGTCGTTGGACACCGGACTGCGCCTCATGCGCCTCTTCCTCATCCACGACAGCCTCTCGGTGACCGGAGCGGCCAGGGAACTCGGAGTGGCGCGCTCCACCGCGCACCGCGTGCTCAGCACGCTGGAGGCGCGCGGATTCGCCACCCGGGACACGTCGGGACGGGGCTATGCCGCAGGACCCGAACTGGTCACCCTGGGACGCCCGGCGGGCTACGGCCCGGAGATCGCAGCCCGTCTGGAGATCGTGCTCGACTCGGCGGCGGAAACCACCGGGGAGACCATCAGTACGGCGGCTCTGATCGGCGACCAGGTGATCATCACGGACGGCCGGGAATCTGCCCACGCCGTAAGGGTGGTGCTGGAGACGGGGCGTGCCTATCCTGCCCACGCCACCTCGGCCGGAAAGGTGCTGCTGGCCCAGCTGACCACTGAACAGGTCTGCGCCCTCTATCCGCGCGAGCGGCTGCCCCGGGTCACTGAACGCACCCTGACCTCGCGCACCGAGCTGCTCTCCGAACTGGAACGCACGCGGTCCCTGAACCGGGCTGACAGTGCGGGTGAGTCCGCCCGGGGGATGAACGCGGTGGCGGTGCCGCTGATGGGCAACAGCTGGCGGGACCGGTTGGCCCTGACGGCCTCCATGCCCGCGGACCGGGGGAGCGAACCCGAGCTGTCCCGGCACGCCACCGCGTTGCGCGCCGCCGCGAAGCTGCTTCCCCCGGCGGCTTCATGATCCACACAGTCCCGGAGTCGCCGTCCTCGGTGGCTGCCTGACCCACGCCCCCCGGACGTCCGTACCGCCGCAGTCGGAATTCGCACGAGAGGCCGGAGTTCGGACCTGTGGGCGCGGGTTACTGCGCGCGTATTCGGCTGTCCGTGCGATGTGTCATACCAGAGCGGGACGCCTGGCGGGCAAGTTCGACAACTGCACGCCGAGCACGGGCGATTGGCGACTACCGTGTGTGGTCGGTGATCAACGGTGGGCTCGCATCGGTCGAGTCCGCCCCAGCCGTTGACCCGGGCCTGACCGACCGCCGTAGGTGTCACCACACGAATGCCGATTCCTGGTGCCCCACGTACCGAGGACGATGATGTCTCAACTTCGCGCACACACCGCGCGACCGGAACGCCGCGAAGGCGGACGGCACGGCCGTCCGGGTGGCCGTTCGCATTCGGCTGCCGGCCGGCCGCGTGCGGCACAGCCCACCGCACCCGAAGGCCGCCTGCGGCCGCAACTGCTGCGCACCGCCCTCCTGCCGACCGTGGCCGCGGTGCTCAGCGGGGCGGCAGCCGTCATCTTCACCATCAGGGCCTCCGGGGTGCGCCCGTCGGGCAGTCTCGTCGCGGCGCTCGGGGGTTCGGGGACGCTTGCCGTGGCGGCCATGGCGGCGGCGTTCATCGGCGCAGGCCGTGTCGCCACCGGCGTACTCGACCGCTGTCTCGCGCTACGCCGTACGAGTGCCCGGAATCACGCGGAACTGAAGGGTCTGGTGGAGCAGCTCCGCGACGGCGAGCCCATGGCCGCCCGCCCGGCCACGCCTCCCGCCGCTCCGGATGCCGATGCCTTCGACCTTCTCGCCCACGAGATGGGCCGCACCCAGGACGAGGCGGTGGCAGCGGTCGTCCAGGCTTCCAAGTTGTTCCGCGGCAACGGGAACGAACACAAGGTCGAGGTCTTCGTCAACCTCGCCCGTCGGCTTCAGTCCCTGGTGCACCGCGAGATCCAGATTCTCGACGAACTGGAACACCAGGTCGAGGACCCCGACCTGCTCAAGGGCCTCTTCCACGTCGACCATCTCGCCACCCGCATCCGGCGCCATGCCGAGAACCTCGCCGTACTTGGCGGCGCCGTGTCAAGGCGCCAGTGGAGCAGCCCGGTGACCATGACCGAGGTGCTGCGCTCGGCGATCGCCGAGGTCGAGCAGTACCCCCGGGTCGAGCTGGTCCCGCCCATCGACGGCACCCTGCGCGGACACGCCGTGGCCGACGTGATCCACCTGCTCGCCGAGCTCGTCGAGAACGCCACGGTGTTCTCCGCCCCGCACACCCAGGTAATGCTGCGCGCCCAGCGTGTCACCGCCGGGCTCGCCCTGGAGGTCGAGGACCGCGGACTCGGAATGCCCGGACCCGAACAGAAGCGGATGAACACCCTTCTCGCCGACCCGGACCAGGTCAACGTCGCCCACCTGCTGCAGGACGGGCGCATCGGGCTCTTCGTCGTCGCCTCCCTGGCCCGCAGGCACGGCATCGCCGTCCGGTTGCAGAGCAACATCTACGGGGGTACGCAGGCGGTACTCGTATTGCCCCAAGTCCTCCTGGGCATCGACATCGATGCCACGACCGCACCCGGCACAGCGGCGGTTGCGTCGTCGCGGGCCGCGCCCCTCCCGCCCGGCGACGTCCCACCGGCCGATCCCGTGGCGCAGCCATCACCCGACCCGGAACGGCGTCCCGCAGCGAGCGGGCGCCCGGAGCAGGGACCTCCGCTGCCGCTGCGCGCGGAGCGGGTCGACCGGCCGAACCTGGCCGCCTTCCCGCCGGTCGCCCGTACCGCCGAGCCCCTGGGCCCTCCCGGGGCGGCGGGGCCCGAGGGACCGAGCGCGCCGGCCGCGCCCGCCGAAGGCGTCGGTACGTCCTCCGCGGCGGGTCCGTCAGCCGCGCACGGCGGCACTGGCCGCCCGCAGCTCCCGAGGCGCAGCAACCAGGAACATCTGGTTCCGCAGCTCCGTGAGGCACCCGTCCACAGAGCCGAGGACGACAACGCGCTCCACGACCCGGGCCTGATGGCCGCCTTCCGCCGCGGGGTCGACCTGGCGGAGGCCCAGACCGCTGACGAGCTGGAACCCGCCGACGCGTACGGCACGGCGGGTGCCGCGGCGGGAGCGGCCGTGACCGTCGGGGCTCAGCGCTCCCACGGTCTCGCCCCGCTGCCCCTCCGCGGTTCCACCGGCACCGTGTCAGCCGGAACGGATCCGCGGTCTCCGGGTCACCCGGCACCGCAGCCGTCCGAGCAGGATGCCCGAACCGAGAACATGTTCAAGGAGTAGATGTTCCATGATCAGCGAAATGCCGTCCGGTCAGGTCTCGGACCTCGACTGGCTGCTGAGCGGCCTTGTCCAACGTGTGCCCTACACACGCAGTGCGGTCCTCCTGTCCGCCGACGGGCTGGTGAAATCCGTCCACGGAATGGACGCGGACAGTGCCGACCACATGGCCGCCCTGGCTGCCGGGCTGTATTCACTCGGCCGCAGCGCGGGTGCCCGCTTCGGTGACAACGGGGACGTCCGGCAGGTCGTCGTCGAACTCGACTCGACACTGCTGTTCGTCTCCACCGCTGGTTCCGGCACCTGTCTCGCCGTCCTCTCCGGCCGCGAGGCGGACGCCGCAGTACTGGGCTACGAGATGGCCATGCTCGTCAAGAGCGTGCGGCCCTACCTGATGACGCCGCTCCGGCAGCCGGCCGGAGCGCCGTTCACTCCGGGGCTGTGAGGGTGCCGGCCCCGCAGGACGGGCCGTTGCTCGACGACGCGGCCGGCCGGCTCATCCGCCCGTACACCGTGAGCAACGGCCGCACGAGGCCGACGACCGTTCTCGATCTGCTCTCCCTGGTGATGGCCACGGGGAACGCGCCCCGGGCGCACCTCGGCCCCGAACACACCGTCGCTCTGGAACTCTGCGGCGGTCCCACGTCCGTGGCAGAGGTCGCCGCTCACCTCCGGCTGCCCGCCGTCGTCACCAAGGTCGTCCTGTCTGACCTGGTCGACTGCGGAGCGATCACCGCACACGCGCCCGCATTTCATGACACCCCCACCGACCGATCTCTGCTGGAGGCAGTGCTCGATGGTCTACGACGACAGCTCTGACAGCTCCGAATACTTTCCTGTGGCCCTCAAGATCCTGGTCGCGGGCGGGTTCGGCGTCGGCAAGACCACATTCGTGGGCGCCGTCAGCGAGATCGCGCCGCTGAGCACGGAGGAGCTCCTGACGCAGGTCAGCGCGGCGACGGACAGCCTCGAAGGCATCGAATCCAAGACCGCGACGACGGTGGCGATGGACTTCGGGCGGATCACGCTCTCCGAACAACATGTTCTCTACCTGTTCGGCACACCCGGCCAGGAGCGGTTCTGGTTCATGTGGGACGAGCTGTCCAAGGGTGCGCTCGGGGCGGTGGTGCTGGCCGACACCCGGAGGCTCGCGGAATGCTTCGCAGCCGTGGACTTCTTCGAGCGGCGCGGCATCGGTTTCGTCGTCGCGGTCAACGAGTTCGACGGTGCCTACCGTTACGAGCCGGACGAGGTGCGAGCGGCACTCGACCTGGGGCCGGAGGTCCCGGTGGTGCTCTGCGACGCCCGGATCGCGAGCTCGGGGACCGGAGCGCTGGTCACCCTCGTCCAGCACCTCCTCAACGCCACCGCGCCGACTCCGCTTTCGGGCTTCGGGGCCGCCCGCTCGTGACCCGGGCACGCATCATCGCGCGAGTGCTGCCTCGCGGGTGAACACGGCGGGCCCGAACCTCGTCCCGCGGTCCGTCGGCGCGATTCATGAACGCTGCGCGCGTTCAGTCCAGTGCGAACGCGTCCGCGAGCTGGTCGAGCTGGGTGGTGAGCAGGGTGTCGCCCCTGTGCCCCATGCCGGCGAACTGCCCCGCTGCCTCAAGCCCGACCGAGCCGTGCAACTGCGCCCAGACGAGAACGGCGCCCGCCAGCCCGTACGCAGCCCGCCGCTGGTCAGCAGCGGTATCCGGGGCGTACTCGGCGACCCACGAAGTCACCCCTGCGGCGTCGGCGGCGAGCCAGGCCGTCATCTCGGCCACCAGCGCGGAGTGGCTCGTGCCCGGTGACCCGTCCGCGAAAAGAGGAAGGAACGGGCCGAGAACCGCCCGCGCCCGGTCACGTGTGTCGTCCGGGGCGATGTAGCCCGGGACGGGAGCGCCCTGGATCAGCAGGTAGCGGTGCGGCTCGGCCACCGCCCAGGCACGGTATGCCCCGGCGAGTGCGTGCAGACGTGCGCGCGGGCTCAGCGCCTGGGCCTGGGCGGCCGCGCGGGCGACTGCGGAAGCCGCGTCGTCGTAGGCGTCCCTGATCAGCGCGCTCAGCAGATCGTCCCGACTGGCGAAGTAGCGGTAGAGCGCAGGCCCTGAGAGGCCCATCTCCTTGGCGATGCGGGTCAGCGCCAGGGCCCCGACTCCCGATTCGGCCAGCTGTCGCAGTGCCGTGTCCTTGATCTCCGCCCGGGTCTGCTCCCGATACCTGGCGCGTGGACCTTCCTGCGCTCGGACCATCACCGGTTCCTCCAGTCGATCGACGACGACGCGTGCAAGGCGCGCTCACTTTCGTTACGGAGTCTAACTCAGGGCCTTGCGATGCCTCATCGCAAGAGTTACTGTCTCTAACAGAAGGAATGCGGCGTCACCATTCCTGAGTCGAAGGAGCACATGATGACCACAGCACGCGCTCTCCACGTGGTGCTCGGCGCGGGTCCGGCCGGCACCGCGCTCGCACGTGAGCTCTCCGGGAGGGGTCACCGGGTCCGCCTCGTCGACCGCAAGGGGGTGGGGCCCGCCATCGAGGGTGTCGATCGGGTCGCCGCGGACGTGGCGACCTCCCGCGGTGCGCGCGAGGCCGTCGAAGGCGCTGCTGTCGTGTATCACTGCGTCAACGTGCATTACCACCTGCAGGTCGAGGTGATGCCCCGCATCCAGGCGGCGGTCCTGACGGCCGCCGAAGCGGTCGGTGCCCGTCTGGTCGTCCTCGACTCGCTCTACCCGTACGGGGAGACCCGTGGCACCGTGATGACCGAGGACACCCCGTGGCGTGCGACCAGTCGCAAGGGAGTGATGCGCGCTGAGCTCGACGCCCGTTACCTCGCGGCGCACGCGGAAGGCAGGCTCGGTGTCGCTCTCGGCCGATCCGCCGACTTCGTGGGCCCTGGGGTGCTCAGCTCGACGCTGGGAGGGGCTGTCTTCCCGGCGGCGTTGACCGGGGGAGAGGTTCCCGCCCTCGGAGACATCGATCTCCCTCACAGCTACACCTACATAGGCGACATCGCGGCCGGGCTGGCCGCTCTCGGTGAGAGCCCGGACGGAGACGGGCGGGTGTGGCACCTTCCCACGGCTCCCGCGCTCACCACGCGGGAGATCTTCGCCATGATCGAGGAACGCGTCGGCCGGCCTCTGGATCTCGCCGTGATCGCCGAGCCGCGCCCCTTCGGCCCGTTCGATGAGGTGTTCATGGCGGAGTACGCCGAGATGTTCTACCAGCACACCGAGGGGCAGACGGTGGACTCCTCCGCCATCGAGAAGGCGTTCGGCCTCTCGCCGCACCCGCTCTCCGACACGGTGGACGTCACCCTCGCCTGGTACCGGGACACAGTGCCGTCCCCGGTCGGGGTCGTCGACGTCAAGTAAGGTCGAGGTCAGCGGCCGGAAACGGGTTCGTGAGCACCGGTGCAAGTGCGGTATTGTTCTCATGCGCGTTCGGCCAAGGGGAAACCCCAGGTCAGACGGTCAGCGGGACGTGGCGCAGCTTGGTAGCGCACTTGACTGGGGGTCAAGGGGTCGCAGGTTCAAATCCTGTCGTCCCGACTTTTCGAAGTCGCAGGTCAGGGGCCGTTTCAGGGGAGATCTGAAGCGGCCCCTTGATCATTTTTGGGGACCGCTTGGGGACCAGTGCACTTTGAAGGGGGCTGTGGCGCCGGTACATGGTTTGACCTGTGGTTTTCTGCTGCGTCCCAGGTAGATGACGGTGGCGGGGCGCGTCTCGTGGAGAGGCTGTCGGTGCACCCCTCCATCGGACGTGACATCCCGAAGGCTGGCCGCGACCGGCTTCTGGTATCGCGCCGGCTTGGCCCCGAGTCAGCGTGTGGCGCGGATACCGTTGGCGCTGCTGCCCTACGCCAATGATGGCCGTCCGACGCTTATCCCGGTGATACAGCCCGAACGCCCCATATGGTCCAGGGTGCGCCCCAGCGGCGATGGCCTTGTACAGCGTGTGCCTGCATGGTCTGAGTGCTTCATCGAGCCAGGACCTCGACGTCGGGGCGAACTCGCAGGTCCGAGCCCCGTGGACCGGGGCAAGCCGGGTTCCATGATGCACGTCCTGTCCGACGCGCGCGGACTGCCCCTACGCGTAGGGTTCTCCGCAGCCAACATCCACGACAGCCAGGCCCTGAAGTCGACGCTGTCCCATTTCCACATGGGACACGAATGCATGCCACGCGAGCGAATCGAAACCCCGCCGCCCTCACGCCGACAAGGCGCACGGCGCCATACACTCGGCGGACGAGGTGGGCACCGCCCTGCGCTCGACCCCCCGCCACCGTCACATCGTGCGGCGCTTGCTGCGCGCCTTGGCCGGGCGGGGGCAGCTGACGCACCGCGACACCGATGACACCTACAGGGGCCTCGCTGCCATCCCTGGGGCCGAGCTGGAACGGAGATGGCAGCGCGCCGCCGAACTGGAACGCGAGGTCGGGTGGAGCACCGAGCTGCTCACCGTCATGCGCACCTGCGCTGACCGGCTGCCGGAGCTGATGCCGGGGACACAGGGATCAGGGAGCTCCTCTTCCCCGGCGCGGCGCTGGAGGCGGCGGACGCCGCCTCCAGCGACAACCTCGCCATCCGCCACCTCAACCGTGCCGTCGTCGCCGCACTGGCCGAGACCGCCGCCGCACACACCGGCGAGGACCGGCTGCGGGTGCTGGAAGTGGGCGGAGGCGTCGGCGGCACCACGGGCGAACTGGTGCCCGTACTCGCCGAGTACGGGGTGGACTACCTCTTCACGGACGCGTCGGCCTTCTTCCTCAACGAGGCACGCGAACGCTTCGCGGACCACGCCTGGGTGCGCTACCAGCGCTTCGACGTGGACGAGGACCCGCGCGAGCAGGGCCTCGTACCCAACACCTTCGACGTCGTGGTGTGCGCCAACACCCTGCACGCCGCCGCCGACGCCGACGCGGCAGTGGGCCGGCTGCGAGAACTGCTGGTTCCCGGCGGACAAATCGTGTTCGTCGAGAACACCCGTGACGAGAACTGCCCTCTGCTGGTCTCCATGGAGTTCCTCGAGGTCGCCGGACACACCTGGACCGACGTACGCGCACACACCGGCCAGTCCTTCCTCACCCACTCGCAGTGGCGGGAGCTCCTCGACCGGCACGAGGCGACGGACGTGGTGTCCCTGCCGGAGCCGGCGAACCCGCTGGCCGCCACCGGGCAAGAGGTGTTCATCGCCACGATGAAGGGCGACCGGCACCACGTACCCGTGGGTGAGCTGTCGCGCAGCGCCGCCACCCGGCTGCCCGAGTACATGCTTCCCACAGTCTGGCAGGTGGTCGACACACTGCCCCGCACCGCCAACGGCAAGACCGACCGGTCACTGCTGCGGACCTGGCTGCCCCGGGAGACCACCCGGCCCGAGGTGGACGAGCGGCCGATGGACGACCTTGAGACCAGCCTGGCCGGGCTCTGGGCAGAGCTCCTGTCGGTCGAGCGCGTCACCAGGAACGACGACTTCTTCGCCCTGGGCGGGGACTCCCTGCTGGTCGCCCGCATGGTGGCCCAACTGCGCGACCGCGTACCGCAGGCCGCCGCACTCGAATGGGAAGTCGTCCTGCGGCACATGCTCCGCCGCCCCACGGTGGCCGGACTCGCCGGCTTCCTGCGGGGACTGACCAGCGAGGAGGAAGCACTGGGGAGCGGGACCGCGACACGGACCGATCCCGTCATCCACCTGCACGGTGCGCGGTCGGCCGATGAGCCGACAACGGTGCTCGTGCACGCCGGAACCGCCACGATCATGCCGTACCGGGCCCTGATCACCGAGATCAGGCGACGCTCCCCAGGACTCGCCGAGGTGGTCGGCGTGGAGGTCCCCGACCTGAACGGCTTCCTCGCCTCCCCGCCCGAGGGACTCATCGAGCAGCTTGCCGCCGACTACGCACGCGCCCTCACAGCGGGCGGCCGACGCCGCTTCCACGTCGTGGGTAACTGCCTGGGCGGACTGATCGCCACCGAAGTGGCCCGCAACCTGGCGGAGTCCGGGGCCGAGGTGGAGAGCCTCACCGTCATCAGCAGCCACAGCCCGCGCTTCCGTCTGGACGACGAGCTGCTCTCCGAGTACTCCTTCGCCGTCATGATGGGCATCGACCCCGCCGCGCTGGGCTTCCCCGGCGACCAGTACCGGGTGGCCGCGGCAGCCGACGCCGTCCTGGCCGGCAGCCCCGGGGCCCTGCCTGACGGCGGGCTCGCCACGCTCCCTGCCGAGTTCGCCGACGTCGCGGACCGCTTCCGGGCCCTGGCCGAGGTGCCCCGCGCGACCCGCATAGCGCGGATGTGCGAGGCCGTCCCCGAATCCGCGGGCACCTACGAACCCGAGCACATGACACGGCTGTTCCGCGCCTTCCGGCAGAGCGTCTTCGCCATCACCCGCTACGACGCCGAGCCGTACGCTACCGGCTCATCGAGACCTACCGTCCCTCCGTCCGCCCGCGACTGGACTGCCCGGTCCACGTACTGACCGGCAGCGAGGACCCGGAACTGAGCCAGGAGCGCATCAGCGAGCGGGCCGGAGGCTGGGCGGATCTCACGACCGCCCGTACCGAGGTGCGCACCTTCCCCGGCGACCACTTCTACCTCACTCCCCGGCGCCGGGAGGTCGTCGCCACCGTCCTGCGGCGGATGGACCCCTCGCTGACCACGGGCGGACACAGTGGCCGAGCACGCCGTGAGCCGGCCGCCGCGTCCCCGTCCGCTCTCCTGGAGATTCCTTTGATCGACTACTACTCGACCTCGGCCGAGTTCTACGAAATGGTCGCCACCCGGCACACCGCCAGCCGCGGACCACCGCTCAGGCGTGTCCTCGAAGGTGTCGACACCTCATACGGCCCCGTGCTGGAGATCGGCGGGGGCACCGGACGCGTGACCGAGGTCATCGCATCAGCACTGCCGCAGGCGGAGATCATCGTGGCGGAGCCTTCCGCAACGATGCGCGCCATGCTCACCTCACGGGTCGCCCGCAATCCCGATCTGCGCCGCCGTGTCACCGTGGTGGACGGAGCGGCCCAGGACCTGCCCCTGCCCGAAAAACTGTCCGCCGTAGTCATCTTCGGCGTCGCGGGCCACCTCACGGTCCCCGAGCGGGTGGCCCTCTGGAAGCGGCTCGCCGCCTGCCTGCCGGACGGAGCACCCATCGTCGTGGAACTGATGGGCGTCTCCTCCCCACGCGTCATCCCCCCGGTGATGTCCCTCAGAGAGACCATCGGACGCCAGACCTACGAGTGGTGGATCGGCGGTGAGCCCACCGAGGGCGACGCCATGCGGTTCACCACCACCTGGAAGGTCCTGTCCGAGGGCCGCACCGTGCGCGAGGTGACCGACAGCTACGTCTGGCACACCTTCGACGTCGCCCGGCTCGCCGCCGAAGCGGGCATGACCAGCCGCCGCATCACCGAGGCCGGCGGACAGGCCATCCCCGAGATCGGAGTCCTCGTCAAGTGAAGCCGCACCCGTCCGGCCACGCTCCGGACCTCACACCCCCCTCCACCCCGCAGCCCGCGCTGCGTACCCTGCTGAGCGGTGCCCGGGGGCGCCTCGCCCTCGCAGTCGGCCTCCAGACGGTCGCCTCCCTCGCCGGAGTCGTCCCGTTCATCGCCGTCTCCCGCATCGCGGACCGTCTCACCGACGGCTCCCAGGTCGGCGGCGACGACCTCTGGCCGTTGGTCGCACTCGCCTGCGCGGCGGGCCTGCTCGCCCTGCTGTGCGGTTCGGCGGCCGGCGCCGTCAGCCACCTCGCGGACAACGACCTCCAGCTCGCCCTCCGCCGACGCCTCGCCCAGCACATCGGGCGACTGCCCCTCGGCTGGATCACCACGAGGGGGACCGGCCAGGTCAAGCAGGCGGTCCAGGACGACGTACGGGCCCTGCACACCCTGGTGGCCCACACACTCCTCGATGTCGTCGGCGTCCTCACCGCCCCGGTGCTCGCCCTGGTCTACCTGTTCACCATTGACCCGAGCCTGGCCCTGATCAGCGTCCTGCCGCTGGCCCTCGGCGTGTTCCTGTTCAGCAGGGCCATGTCGGGAGCGGGGGCGCAGATGGCCGAGTACGGAGCCGCGCTGAGCCGCATCTCCTCCGCGGCCGTCGAGTTCGCCGGCGGCATCGCCGTCCTTAAGACGTTCGGCCGCGGGCGCACAGCGTACGAACGCTTCCTGGGCGCGACCGACGGCTTCGCCGACTTCTTCTCCCGGTGGGTCCGCGCGACGCTCGCCACCTCGACCGCCGCGCTGCTCGTCGTCTCCCCGGCCGTGGTGCTCCTCCTGCTGGCCGTGGCGGGCGCGGTGTCCGTGACCAACGGCTGGACGACCGGTGCCGAACTCGTGCCCTTCCTGTTGCTCGGCCCGGCCGTCGCCGCCCCTATGGGCGTGGTCGGCCCCCGCATCCAGCAGATCCGGGCCGGCCAGGCGGCAGCCGTCCGTATCTCCGCACTGCTGGACACGCCCGTCCTGCCCGACTCAGGGACACCGAGCGTGCCCGAGCACAACGGTGTCTCCCTGCGTGGAGTGTCCTTCTCCTACGACGGCCGCACCGACGCGCTCAGCGACATCCACCTGGATCTCGCCCCCGGCACCGTCACCGCGCTCGTCGGCCCCTCCGGGTCCGGCAAGTCGACCCTGGCTTCCCTGCTACCCCGCTTCCACGACGTCACGGCAGGCACGGTCTCCATCGGCGGTGCCGACATCCGGGACATCCCCGCCGGTGAGCTCTACCGCCGTATCGGCTTCGTCCTCCAGGACGTGCGACTGCTCCGGGCGAGCGTCGCCGACAGCATCCGCCTCGGCCGGCCCGACGCCACTGACGAGGAGGTCGAGCGGTGCGCCCGCTCCGCACGCGTACACGACCGGATCATGGCCCTGCCCGACGGGTACGCCACCGAGGCCGGCACGGACGTCATCTTCTCCGGTGGAGAGGCCCAACGCCTGTCCATCGCACGGGCACTGCTCGCCGACGCCCCCGTCCTCGTCCTGGACGAGGCCACCGCCTACGCCGATCCGCACTCCGAGGCGCTGATCCAGGACGCGCTGTCCGAACTGACGCGAGGCCGCACGCTGCTGGTCATCGCACACCGGCTGGAAACGGTCCGCACCGCCGACCGGATCGTGGTCCTGGAAGGCGGACGCATCACCGAGCAGGGCCGCCATGAGGACCTGGTGACCAGGGGCGGCCGGTACGCCCGGTTGTGGGAAGCCCAGCGGGAGGAGCAACCGTCCGGCACACCCGGCCGGGTCTCCGCCGCGCCGCCCACGGACGGAACCCGGGACGACATCCGAGAGGGAAGCTCACGATGATCCGCCAGTTGTACAAGGTCCTGGGGCGCGAGGGCTCCCGTCCGCTGAACCCCCTGCTTGCCCTCCTGTGCGCAGCGGCCGTCCTCCAAGGCGTGGCCTTCGCTCTGCTGATGCCCACGCTGCGCTCTCTCCTCGGCGACCATCCGGACGGTGTGTGGCCCTGGCTGACCGGCTTGGCCGTCAGCTCTCTCGGCTACGCGGCTCTGCAGGGGGCCGCCCTCAGGGGCGGCTTCACCGTCGGTTCGCAGCTCTCCAGGGTCTTGCACCGCCGGCTCGCGGCGCGGGCACTGGACCTGCCCCTCGGCTGCTTCACCGCGGGACGGGCCGCCGAGTTCAGCCGCCTCGCCGGGCAGAACGTCATCCAGGTGATGAACATGCCCGCCCACCTGCTGAGGCCCTTCATCAGCTCGCTGCTGACCCCGGTCACCCTGGTGATCGCGACCTTCTTCTTCGACCGGCGGACGGCGCTCGTGCTGCTCGTCTGCGCCCCCGTGCTGCTGGCCGTACACGCGGCGAGCACCGCCGTCATGCGCCGCTTGGACGAGGGCCGGGACGGTGCCATCGGCGAAGCCTCGGACCGTGTACTGGAGTTCGCGCAGAACCAGCCCGTCCTGCGGGCTTTCGGCCGGACCACCGAAGGCTACGGGGCGTTGGACGACGCCCTGGTCGCGGAGTCGCGGGCCGACCGCCGACTGATCGTCCGCGGCCTGCCCGGCCTGGTCTCCTTCGCCTTCGCCGCCAGGTTGGTGTTTGCCCTGCTGCTCGCACTGGGCGTGTCCTGGCACCTGGACGGTTCGCTGACGGTCCCCACCCTGCTGGCGCTCCTCACCCTGACGGTCCGTCTGATCGACAGCCTCTCCGGGGCGGCAGACGTGGGCGCCGGGATGCGGATCGCCCGTAACAGCCTGAAGCGGCTTGGTGCCGTCCTTGACGAGCAGCCGTTCCCGCAGCCCGCCGAGCCGCAGGTACCCCGAGGGGCCGAGGTCGAGTTCGAGGGAGTCGAGTTCCGTTACGCGGAGAAGGACGCGGCCCAGGAGCAGGCGCGAGCCACGCGCCCCGTACTCGGCGGTGTGAGCTTCCGCCTTCCGACACGCAGCATGACCGCTCTCGTCGGGCCCTCAGGAGCAGGCAAGACGACAGTCGCCAGGCTGCTCGCCCGATTCTGGGACACCACCGGAGGCACCGTCCGGGTCGGAGGCGTCGACGTACGGGACATCGCTCCCGAGGAGCTCGCCGCGCATGTCTCCCTGGTCTTCCAGGACGTCTATCTGTTCGAGGGCACGATCGAGGACAACGTCCGGATCGGTGCCCCGGACGCCGACTACGAGCGGCTGGCCAGGGCCGCAAGGCTCTCCGGGCTCGACCGTGTGATCGAGGAGCTGCCCGACGGCTGGGCCACCAGGGTGGGGGAGGGCGGCATGGCGCTCTCCGGCGGTCAGCGCCAGCGCGTGTCCATCGCCCGTGCCCTCCTCAGAGACACCCCGATCCTTGTCCTCGACGAGGCCACCGCCGCGCTCGACCAGGAGAACGAGGCCCTGCTCGCCGAGACGGTCCGCACGCTCGCCGCCGAGAAGACCCTGCTCGTCATCGCCCACCGGCTCAGCACGGTCGTCACCGCTGATCAGATCCTGGTGCTGGAGGACGGCGGGATCACCGAGCGCGGCACCCACAGCGAGCTGGTTGGAGCGGGCGGCACCTACGCCTCCTTCTGGGAACAGCGTACCCAGGCCCACGGCTGGCGGCTGGAGACGACGGGATGACCACGGCCCGCGCCCTGCGGACGAGCGGAACACCACTGGAAAGGCACACCGGCATGACGACAGGCTCTCCGTACGACTGGGAGGAATGGGGGAGATCCGTACCCGAGCTCCGGTGTACGAGCAGTATGGAAATCCCCTATGAGGACCCGTCGGCCGCAGCCGTGCGCCTCACGGACGCGGGACTGGACGACGAGTCCGCCGTGTACGAACAGAAGGGCTCCTGGTACTTCGCCGCGGGCTCCGCGGTGACGCTCACGGCGTCCGCCGTGAGCGTCACCGCCAGGGCGGACGGACGGACCTGGACCGCGGAGGCGGGCAAGCGACCGCTGGAGGTGTTCGCCGCCGCACTCGACGCCATGGGCGACGCCGGCCATCAGGACCGCCGCTTCTACGGCTGGTCCGCCTTCGAGCTCGCACACATCCTGCACGGCGACCCGGCGGCGGCCGGTACACGCCCCCTGCTGCACGCGCTGGTCCCCTGTGTCGAGGTGTCCCTCACGCCCGGCCGGGCCGAGATACGGGCCGTCGACGAGGCGTGGGCCCGCAAAATCGGCGAACTGCTCGCTGAGGCCCCTGCTTCCGGCACCCGGCCTGCCTCCGTCGGGGTGGCACCGGACCGGGCCGAACAGCTCATCACCGACGGCACCGCAGCCTACGGAGAAGCCGTCGCCCGCACCGTCGCGGACATCCGGGCGGGACTGCTGGAGAAGGCCGTAGTCTCGCGTGCGGTTGTGCTGCCCGCCGGGCCGGTTGCGGATTTCGCAGCGACCTATCTCGCCGGCCGACGGGCCAACACTCCCGCCCGTTCGTTCCTCATCGACCTCGGCGGGCGCAAGGCCACCGGATTCAGCCCCGAAACGGTGCTGGAGGTCCGGCAGGACGGCCGGGTCAGCACGCAGCCGCTCGCGGGCACCCGGGCTCTGGGACCTGACCCGGAGGAGAACGACCGACGGCGGGATGAACTGCTCACGGACCCGAAGGAGATCCACGAGCACGCCGTCTCCGTGCGCCTCGCGTGTGACGAGATGGAGGCGGTCTGCCGCCCCGGGTCCGTCGTGGTCGAGGAATTCATGGCGGTCAGGCCACGTGGTTCGGTGCAGCATCTCGCCTCGCGTGTCACTGGACGGCTCCGTCCCGGCACCGGCCCATGGGGGGCCTTCGCCTCGCTCTGCTCCGTGCGGGCGCCGGCGTCACCGGCCAGTCCGTTCCCGCACGGGAGATCGAGGAGACGTGCGAGAAGCTGCGCAGCGTAGCTCCCCATCTCAGGTACGCCGAGGGGTGACGGCCGTATCGCACGTTGCCGGAGGGCAGGGGCAGTGCTGCCCGTGCCCTCCGCGCGGCTACTGCCGGATGGCGACGAGGACGTAGCTGTTGCCCACCTGCCAGACAGGACTGGCATGGCCGAAGCCCGCTTCGGCCAGCAGCTCCACGTGCCGACCGAGCGTGACGGCGCAGTCGGCGTGGACGAAGCCTGGCTTACGGCGCTCGGCGCACAGCTCCGTCAGCTCGGGCTCGCTCTCGACGGCGGACCACCATGTCTCCCAGTCCTCGTGGTCGAAGGCATGTCGGCGTTCGGCCCTGCGGACGCCGACGAACTCTGCGATCTCTGCGAACCCGGCCCCGTCCTGCGACAGGTGGTCCGCGTTGATCAGTACCCCGCCGGGCCGTAGGAGGGCCCTCAGCTCGGTGTAGGTGCTCCGTAGTATGCCTTCGGGGAGGTAGTGCAGCGCGGTGGTGGACACCACCGCGTCGATCGGCCCCTGAAGTCCGAGGGCGCTCGTCCAGCCCTCCTCGCCGATCACCGCTTCGACGTACCGTGCGGCGTCCGGATGACGGGCGCGGGCCAGTGCCAGCAGCAGCGGGTCCATGTCGACGGCGACGATCTCGGCCTGCGGCAGGCGTTCGATCAGCCGGGCGGGCAGCGAGCCGGGCCCGCATCCCAGATCCAGCACGCAGGGGGTCTCGTGACCGGCCGTCACATGTTCCACGACGTCCGCGACCACGGTGAAGCGTTCTTCCCGGTCAATCGCGTACCGCTGCTGCTGTTGCTCCCAGCGGTCCACCCACAGCTGGGCCGTCGACATGCTCACGCTCATCTTCCTGTACCACCTCTACACACTCGGTTCCGCTATGTGACCCCCGAATCTACAGGTGAAAACGATTGTCATCGGCGCTAGCTGGACTCGGCTCAGCTCAGCTCGGTGAGTACCTCCAGCAGCCGGTCTACCTCGTGCCGGCTGTTGTAGGCATGCAGACTGACCCGTACGGAGCTGCGGTTCTCACCGGCCCGGCCCTGGCAGAGGCCGTCCGCCCGCACCATGAAACCGTGGCTGAAGAGGATGAACCCCAGGTCGACCGCATCGATGTCCCGATGCCTGAACGTCACGATGCCGTGCCGCTGCTGCACCGGGGAGTTCGCGGCCAGACTCCGTTGGCACCCCACCACGTCGTACGGCGCCAGCGTCCGCAACCCGTCCGTCAACCGGGCGGCCAGCTCCACGGTCCAGCGTTCGATCCGTTCCGTTCCAGCCCGGTCGAGCCAGTCCAGTGCGGCTCCCAGGCTGGCGATGCCCGCGGTGTTCGGTGTGCCGCTCCAGCCGCGGGGAACGAAAGGGGCCCCGCGGGCGGCACGGGACCAGACGGCTCCGGAGCCCGGCAGCGCCAGTGCCTTGTGTCCGGAGAAGACGGCGAAGTCGACGTCCAACGCTGCCATGGAGACGGGAAGGTGGCCGACGCTCTGGGCGGCGTCCATGCAGATGACCGCGTCGGGTCCCGCCGCACGGCGGATCCGGTGCACGTTCATGTCCCCGCCGTACACGTGATGGACGTGGGTGACCGCCACGAACCTCGTGCGCGGGGAGACGAGTTCGGCGAACCGGTCAGTGTCGTAGTCGCCTGAGGAGACCTGGTAGGGCATCTCCAGGACTGTGACACGTGTGCCCTGGCGGGCCAGTGACTCGACAGCCTCCAGCCAGGGCGAGACGTTGGCCTGGTGATCGGCGAAGGGGACGATGATCTCGTCGCCGTCACGGAGTTCGTGCACCAACCAGTCCCGGGCCACCAGGCGCAGACCCTCGGTGGTGCCGCTGACGAAGTGCACGGCCGAGGTGTCCGGATCCGGGTCGTCCAGGAACTCCTTGACCCGCCCTCCGGTCTCCTCGATCAGGTCAGTCGTCCTGTTGGCCCACGGGTAGGTGCCCCGGCCCGCGTTCGCGTTGGAGGTCGTCAGATACTCCTGGACGGCGTCCAGGACCGCCTGCGGTTTCTGCGCCGTCGCGGCACTGTCCAGATAGGCCAGACCGGGGTTCCCCGCCACGATCGGGAACTGCGCGCGGACGGCACTGTTCCAGGCCGCCAGGTCCTCCGCCTCCCTCGCAGCCGTATCGCCGTGTACGGGCGTCACTCCCGCACCAACGGTGCGCCGGCGTCACGCCAAGCGATGATGCCTCCGGTGAGGCTCCGTACGTCCGGATGGCCCATGCGGGTCAGCAAGGCCGCGTACCGCAAGGACTTCTCGCCGACGGGACACGCGAGCAGCACCGACTGGGACTTGCTGAACGGCAGCCCACCGCGCACCAGGTCCTCGAACAACTCGTCGACGATGTTGATCGACCCTTCGATGTGCAGGGCCGTGAAGGCGTAGGGGCTGCGCATGTCCACGACCAGGGGCTTTTCCGCGGCTATCCATTTCTGCGCCTCTGCGACTCCTACCGCGGCGGTCTGGTGCAGCTCCTCGAGTGAGACGGACGCGGCTGAGTTGTTTCCCGGCCGCTGACCAAGGAGTTCCGGTCGGCGCTTCCTGATGTAACTCAGATAACTCTCGACGCGGTCGCACACGATGAAGACGGCGGTAGCTGGTTCGGTGAGCTCCGATCCTATGTCCCTGAGCCCGGATCCACCGGCTTGGTGTCTGTGGACACTCGTTCCTGAAACGAGGAAGTGCCTTGTGACCTGCGATGATGGGAGTTCTTGAGGCTTCCAGC
>NZ_JBHVCT010000015.1:0-97241 GCF_042803195.1 Streptomyces sp. NPDC057428 | reverse complement strand
GCCCACCACTCGACGGGGGGTGGTGGGCATCGCCGCATGCGCGTGCCGTGTGCGGGGTGATCAGCCCAGGCTGCGTACCGGCAGGAGGCAGTGGGCGGACGTCCCGATGACGTCCGGGTCGGCCACGAAGGAGCGGAGCAGGTCCTCGCCGACCGGCCGTCCAGGCACCGCAGCCGGCCACGGTCGCGTGGCGAACATTGCGTGGACCACGCCCGCGGACCGCGCCACCGCGAGCCACTCGGCGGGCACGGTGTACTGCGCCTTGAAGTGCGGCAGCGTCAGGACGACCTGACCGGCCTGGACGAGCAGCTTCACCGGGAGGTTCGGCAGCTCCGAGGCATCCAGGGTCTCGCCCCCCACCCGCAGCCCGCTGCGTTCCAGGGCCGTGTACATCGCCCTTTCGCCGGCTTCGGGCCCCTCCGGGCCGTCGCCCAGCGAGTAGGTCAGCAGGAAGGCGGTCTCGCTGCCCGTGGCAGGGTTCGAGCCGCTCCACGCGATGAGGATCTGGGTACCCAACTGGGCCGGAGAGTAAGGGGTGGTGACGGAGTTCGATGAGCTCATGTCCGGCACCCTAACGGCCTGATACCAGTACGTGTGCACGCGTATCACCCGATCGGGGATCACTCCGGCGGTCAGGGGCGGTTCGCAGGGCGGCCGGCGGTCCGTGGGAAAACCTGTTGACGGCCTTCGGAGGCCAGGGGCTAGGCTGTGGTCAGTTCGAGGAACCAGGAGGTGAGGACATTGATGACTGTCGTTGCGGTGGGCGCTGCCCACGACCCGAAGAGCATCGTTCCCACCCCTGTGGCCACCGGCTGAACCTCTTCCACCACTTCCGCGCCCGAGCGCGCGGTGCCGGGGCCGCCCTTGTGAAGGGTTTCCCTTGTCTTTCTCCATCTCTCAGGTTTCCTCCTCGTCGCACGCGTTGACTCCGTACGGCTGGGACGAGGACTGGGCCGCCGCCTTCGCGCCCTACGCCGAGCAGGGCCTCCTGCCCGGACGGGTCGTGCGGGTGGACCGCGGACAGTGCGACGTGGTCACACCCGACGGCACCCTCCGGGCGGACACCGCGTTCGTGGTTCCCCGCGACCCGATGCGGATCGTCTGCACGGGCGACTGGGTGGCCGTCGACCCGGACGGCGACCCGCAGTTCGTCCGCACGCTCCTGCCCCGGCGCACGGCCTTCGTACGCTCGACGTCCTCGCAGCGTTCCGAGGGCCAGGTGCTCGCCACCAACATCGATCACATCGTCATCTGCGTCTCGCTCGCCGTCGAACTGGATCTCGGGCGGCTGGAACGGTTCCTCGCGCTCGCCATGTCCAGCACAGCGGGCGCAGCTCTGCTCGGCGAGGGGGCGGGCGGTGGGGAGTACGAGGCGCATCCCCTCGTGCTGCTCACCAAGGCCGACCTCGTGCCGGATCCGGTCACGCTCGCCCACCTCGTCGAGGACATCGAACGCATCGCCCCCGGGGTGCAGGTGCTGACCGTCAGCTCCGCGACGGGGGAGGGCGTCGACGTGTTCGGTGCGGTCGTCGGCTCCGGTACGAGCGTGCTGCTCGGCACCTCCGGGGCCGGCAAGTCGACGCTCGCCAACACGCTTCTCGGAGAAGACGTGATGGACGTGCGGGCGGCCCGCGACGTGGACGGCAAGGGCCGGCACACCACCACGACCCGCAACCTCCTCGTGCTGCCCGGTGGCGGCGTGCTGATCGACACCCCCGGGCTGCGCGGGGTGGGCCTCTGGGACGCGAAGAGCGGCGTCGGCCAGGTCTTCTCCGAGATCGAGGACCTCGCACGGCGGTGCCGCTTCCACGACTGCGGCCACGAGACGGAACCCGGCTGCGCCGTGCTCGGAGCGATCGAGGACGGCTCGCTGCCGGAACGGCGCCTGGACAGCTACCGGAAGCTGCTCCGTGAGAACCACCGCATCGCGGCCAAGACCGACGCGCGTCTGCGGAGCGAGACGCTGCGCGAGTGGAAGCGCAGGGGCGCCGAAGGCCGCGCCGCGATGGATATGAAGCGGGGCCGGATCCGGTAGGCCTGACGGCCGGGGTGCCCCCGGGCAGGTGTCCTGCGCCGCCCGGGCACCCGGGCCTCGCTTCCGGCACACGCACACGCTCGGTGAGGTCCGGACGACCCGGCCTCTTCCGGCCCGCACCGGGCGTCTGCGGGCTCCCGCCCGTGACAGCCCGGGTTTCCCGGCACTCAGCTCCAGACCAGCGCTCCCAGCCACGCCCCGGCCACGAGGAGGCAGCAGTAGAGCTCCACCAGCACGGAGTACCCGGTCGCGCGCATCACGGACTTGAGCGAGGCCCAGCCCCCGGCCCGGCTGCCGAGCCGCACGCGTTCCGCGCCGTAGACCGCCCCCACGTATCCCAGGATCCCGCCAACCACCGGAATCACGAAGAAACCCGCGATGGCCGCGATTCCACCGGCCATCAGCGTCCCGCGCGGTGCCCCCGACTCGCGCGGGCGGCGGGAGGGCAGGAGCGCCTTCAGAGCCTGGTTCAGCAGCAGCACACACGTCGCGCCGATGAGCACTCCCCAGGCGACCGGAGTCGGGTCCGTCAGCGCCCACCACAGAACCGCGGCCCACACGATCGCCTGCCCGGGCACGCCCGGCACCACCACGCCGACCAGGCCGAGGAGCATCACCGCCCCCACGGCGACGAGCTGCCAAACACTCATTCGACAAGCGTGCAGGAACCCGACGGGTCCCGCCCGTCAGGCCGTCGTGCCCGGACACCGCCGAGCGAAAGACCGCCCGTCAGCGCGGGGCCCGGGCCACCCAGCCGCGTTCGTACGCGTGCCAGCCCAGCTGCAGCCGCGTCGTGACCCCGGTGAGTTCCATGAGGCCCTTCACCCGACGCTGGACGGTGCGCAGGCCCAGATCCAGCTGCTTGGCCACGCTGGCGTCGGTCAGGCCGGCGAGCAGCAGCGAGAGAATCTCCAGATCGGTCGGATCCGCACCAGGGCCGTTCTCCTCACTGATCCCGCCCGTGCCCAGCCGCAACGGCATCGCGTCACGCCACACCGCCTCGAACAGGCCCATCAGGGACTCCATCAGTCCGCTCGCGTGGATCACCAGGGCCGCCGGCTCGGCGCCCCGGCCCGTGAGGGGAACCATGGCCAGTGAGGCGTCGGCGACGACCAGTTTCGCCGGCACCCGGTCGACGACCCGGCACTGCTCGTCGCGGCTCAGGGCCGCGCTCAGTTCCACGATTCCGGACGGCAGGTGCAGCACATCGCGCTCGACCACGACGCGATACGCCACGCCCCGCATCGACGCCCGTTCCTCCGACTCGTTCTCCATGCCCGTGACGGTGACAGGTTTCCCGGTGACCAGGGCGCAGACCTCGGACCGGGCGCCCAGCCGGAGTTGACGGAACCTGTGCGCCACGGCGCTCGCCCCCGTCACCACCTCCACCAGGTCGTGCACCGCGGGTTCGGCCGCGTCCGCCCGGTACTCCTCGGCGAGCATGACCGACGCGAGCTCCGCCCGCTCCAGCTCATGCCGTTGCTGCGTGAGCAGCGCGCCCAGCGCGACACCGGGTGGTGCGGCGACCCAGCGGTCCGCCCGCGACGACGACTGGGCTACGAGGCCCTGCTGTTCCAGTCCGCGCAGCGCCCTCTCGGTGTCCGCCTCCGGCAGGGACAGCCGCCGCGCGAGGTCGGACACCTCCGCGGCACCGACCGCGACCAGCGCCCGGTAGGCCGCTTCCTGCCTCTCGTCCAGACCTATCGCTGCCAGCATCCTCGGCCCTCCCCGGAGTGGTCGTCGTACGTTGCCGCGCCCGTCGGCCGGTCCGTGCGGTGGCGGGAAACGGCCACGGCGCAGTCCCGCCGGGCCCATCATGCCCGGTCGCACCCGCACCTCTGGCAGTGTGTCTGCTCTTCGGTATCAGCCGCCCCGACGCCGCTGGACCGAACCTCCGCACCGGCCCGCCGGGCGGCCTTCCCGTGGGGTGTGGACGCCCGGCGGGTCCCGTTCCTGTGCCACTTCCGGGCCGTTTTTCCGGATGCCCCGTTTTCGCCCCGCCCGGGCGGTGGACACTAAGTGCATGAGCCAGCAGGGGGAGAAGCCCGCCGCCGACGAGGACGACTGGTGGCGGAAGCTGTACGACGACGCCGCGCGGGACACCGGGCCGGGCAGCGAGACCGACAGCCTCGACGACCGGTTCGACTCCGCGTCGGACGCCGTGGGCGCAGGGGGCGCGGGCGGTGGTGCGGACCACCCGGTCACCGTGGTCCCGCTGCCCGATCCGCGTCTGCCGGAGGCGGACCCGCCGCCGGGGAAACGCCCCGCGCGGCACGCCGCACCACGGCCTGACCGTGCACCGGATCCTCCTGCCGCGCCTCAGCCTCCGCCCGAGCCGCCTCCCGCGCCCCCCGTGCCTCATCGCCCGCCCGCCGGCGTCGACGAGCGTGCGCCCTGGGAGGCTCCGGTCGGGCCACCCCGACCGCGCACCTTCGCCGCCCCTCCACCGCCTCCCGTCCCGCCTGCCGTCCCCGGGGCCCCCGAACCGCCGGCGCGCCCCGTCGTGGGCCACGTCGGCGACCGGCCGCCCACTTACGACGCCGAGCCCGCGTCGCTGCCCCTCTCCGGGCCGGACGACCTCGACGGCACCGTGCCCGACACCGTCCTGGACGGAGCCCGGTACGGGACGTATACCCTGCGTGCCGCGTCCGTGCGCGGGGACTCCGCCCGCTTCCGCGGGGAGCCCAGGCGGGACGCCCTGCTCACCGCACGCTTCGGTGCCGGTGCCGGTGACGCGGCGCTGGTGCTGGTCGCGGTGGCCGGCGGGACACGGGGCTCCGACGTGGCCCATCTCGCCGCGGCGGACGCCTGCCGTTGGATCGGCGGCGCCGTCGCCCGCAGCCACGCCCGGCTCTCCGACGACATAAGGGCGGGGCGCAGAGGCGACCTCAAGTCCGGTCTGCACCGCCTCACCGACCGGACGTACGGCAAGCTGCGTGCCCGCGCCGCGGAACTGGGTCTTGATCCGTCCGCCTACAGCGCCGGCCTGGGCTGCCTGCTGCTGTCCGCCGACCCGGACTGCCGCACCCGGGTCTTCTTCGGCACGGGCCGGGGTGGCCTCTTCAGGCTCCGTGACGGAGCCTGGCAGGACCTCGACCCGGTGCTCCCCGCGCCCATGGGCGCCGTCGAGGAGGAGGGCCCCGGCGGGGACCGGCTCACGATGGACCTGCAGATCACCACGCCCCCGTCCCCGTACGAGGAGAGCCCGCCGCAGGAGCCCGCCGAACCCTTCCACTTCCGTGCGTCCGTCGCCCGTACGGGCGACACGCTGCTTCTCTGCGGAAGCGGCATGGCCGAGCCGATGCGCCGGGAGCCGGAGCTCGCCGGGGAGCTCGCGCGGCGCTGGGCCTCCGACGCCCCGCCGGGCCTGCCTGCCTATCTCGCCGACATACAGCTCCGGACCAAGGGGTACGCGGACGACCGTACGTGCGCGGCGGTCTGGGAGGCGTAACGGGGCGCGGCGTGGGTTGATGGAGTCAGAGACAGCCTGCGGCAGAGAAGGTGCGCACCCATGGCCAAGCAGAACGTGTCGGAACAGTTCGTCGACATCCTGGTCCGGGCGGGGGTCAAGCGGCTCTACGGCGTCGTCGGCGACAGCCTGAACCCCGTGGTCGACGCCGTCCGCCGCAACGCCGCCATCGAGTGGGTCCAGGTCAGGCACGAGGAGACCGCCGCGTTCGCCGCGGGAGCCGAGGCGCAGGTCACCGGCAGCCTCGCCGCCTGCGCGGGTTCCTGCGGGCCCGGCAATCTGCACCTCATCAACGGTCTCTACGACGCCCACCGCTCCATGGCCCCGGTGCTGGCGCTCGCCTCGCACATCCCGTCGAGCGAGATCGGCCTCGGCTACTTCCAGGAGACCCATCCGGAGCTGCTCTTCCAGGAGTGCAGCCACTACAACGAGATGATCTCCAACCCGCAGCAGATGCCGCGCCTGCTCCAGACCGCCATCCAGCACGCCATCGGCCGCGGCGGTGTCAGCGTCGTGTCGATGCCCGGTGACATCGCCTCGCAGCCTGCCCCGGACAAGTCCGTCGAGCACGCCCTGGTCACCTCGCGGCCGTCCGTGCGGCCCGGGGACGAGGAGATCGACAAGCTCTGCCGGATGATCGACGAGGCCAAGCGGGTGACGCTGTTCTGCGGGAGCGGAACGGCGGGCGCGCACGCCGAGGTCATGGAGCTGGCCGAACGGGTGAAGGCCCCGGTCGGCCACGCCCTGCGCGGCAAGGAGTGGATCCAGTACGACAATCCGTATGACGTCGGCATGAGCGGTCTGCTCGGTTACGGCGCCGCCTACGAGGCCACGCACGAATGCGATCTGCTGATCCTGCTGGGCACGGACTTCCCGTACAACGCGTTCCTCCCGACCGATGTGAAGATCGTCCAGGTCGACGTGCGCCCCGAGCGCCTCGGCCGGCGGTCCAAGCTCGACCTGGCGGTCTGGGGCGACGTCCGCGAGACACTGCGGTGCCTTACTCCGCGGGTGAAGGCCAAGACGAACCGCAAGTTCCTCGACCGGATGCTGAAGAAGCACGCGGACGCGCTCGAGGGCGTGGTCAAGGCGTACACCCGCAAGGTCGAGAAGCACGTCCCGATCCACCCGGAGTACGTCGCGTCGGTCCTCGACGAGATCGCCGACGACGACGCCGTGTTCACCGTCGACACCGGCATGTGCAACGTCTGGGCTGCGCGCTACCTCACGCCCAACGGCAGGCGCCGGGTGATCGGTTCGTTCAGCCACGGATCGATGGCCAATGCCCTGCCGCAGGCGATCGGAGCCCAGTTCACCGACCGGAACCGGCAGGTCGTGTCGATGTCCGGCGACGGCGGGTTCACCATGCTGATGGGCGACTTCCTCACGCTCGTCCAGTACAACCTGCCCGTGAAGGTGGTCCTCTTCAACAACTCCGCGCTCGGCATGGTCGAGCTGGAGATGCTGGTGGCAGGCCTGCCGTCGTTCGGCACGACCAACAAGAACCCCGACTTCGCGGCCGTCGCCAGGGCCGCCGGGGCCTACGGAGTGCGGGTGGAGAAGCCCAAGGAGCTGGAGGGCGCGCTCAAGGAGGCCTTCAAGCACAAGGGGCCGGCGCTCGTCGACGTGGTCACCGACCCGAACGCCCTCTCCATCCCGCCCAAGATCAGCGCGGACATGGTCACCGGCTTCGCGCTCTCGGCCAGCAGGATCGTGCTGGACGGCGGAGTCGGCCGGATGCTGCAGATGGCCCGCTCCAACATCCGTAACGTTCCGCGCCCCTGAGCCCCTCGGGCCGGCTCAGGCGGGAGGACGGCCGATGAGTTTCCTCCGTGCGCGGAGTCTCAGAACATGATCGGTGCGCCGCGGCCGGAAGTGTGTCCGTAGCGTGCGCCGCCCCGATCCGCAGAGCACCGGACACGAGACACGACACCGAGGACACCAGATGCGCACTCTGATCAGCACCGCCTTCGTCTCCCTCGACGGAGTGGTGGAGGCACCTGGCGGCGAGCCCGGTTACCGCAACTCAGGATGGACCTTCAAGGAGGTGGAGTTCCTTCCCGAGGCGTTCGAGATCAAGGGCCGCGAGCAGAAGGAGGCCGGCGCGATGCTGATGGGCCGTGTCAGCTACGAGGCGTTCAGCCCCGTCTGGCCGGACATGGAGGACTTCGCCGACTACAAGGTCATGCCGAAGTACGTCGTCTCCACCACCCTTGCCGAGGACCAACTGGTCCCGAACTGGGGCGCGACCACGATCCTGCGCTCCCTGGACGACGTCGCCGCACTGAAGGAGACCGAGGGCGGCCCGATCATCGTCCACGGCAGTGCCGCGCTGAACCGGAGTCTCTCGGACGCCGGTCTCATCGACCGCTACCACCTGCTCGTCTTCCCCCTCCTGCTCGGCGCGGGCAAGCGACTGTTCAGCGGTACGGACAAGGACACCCAGAAGCTGAAGCTCGTCGAGCACGAGGCCTACGCCAACGGTCTGCAGAAGAACGTCTTCGACGTCGTCCGCTGACCTGACGGCACCTGACGGGGGACCGGCACCGTGGGCGGTCGGGATTCGCATGCCCACCATGATGACGCGCGTAGATCCCCATCCGTCAACGTCAACTCATGGGCATTTTCCGCATGTTAACCGTGAGGGCCAAGGCGCACCCCGCTCGTCCGCAGTGGGCCCTGAGCGGCCGTGTGTTCAACTGTTGACGTCCGGAATGGCTTGACGGCTCGTCGATAGGGCATGCATCGGGGGCGAGCGTTCGAGACGTGACGGAGTGAAGTGGATCAGAGAGGGGCCGATTCATCGTGCTTGCGGGGGACATGACGAAGCGACGGGAGAGTCCGCCGGCACGGATGCATCGCAGACTCGGGCACGCCGATCTGTCTGCCGTGGGGGAGATACGGGGGGCACTGCGGGACTTCCTGCGCTACCGGCGGCGGCCGGAGGACACCGATGTGGCTGAACTCCTGCTCAGCGAACTGGTGACGAACGCACTCATCCACACGCGGCACGGAGCGGTGGTCACCGTGACGTCCGCACCCGCGCGATTACGCGTCGAGGTGCGCGACTTCATGACGGAGCAGGAGCCCGAGCCGTACGTACCGAACGCCGACGACGGTACGCACGGCAGGGGCTTGCTCCTCGTCCAGAGCCTGGCGGACTCCTGGGGAGTCACGACTCAGGCACTGGGCAAGGTGGTCTGGTTCGAGCTGAGTGGCGGGAAGATGCTCAGCCGAACTGCTGCTCCAGGTTTTTGAGTTTCTGCTCCAGCGAATCGAGCCGGGGCAGGGCCTGTGTGTCGTCCTCGGCGGTGAGGTCGACGGCCGCGGGGTCACCGCTTGTGGTCTGTGTCGAAGTACTCCTGGATTTCGGGCCGTTCACGGCTTGCAGGGATGGCCGGGGGCGCAGTGGCAGTTGTCCCGGCTCTGTTATGGCGGACTCCGCGACGACCGGTGGGCCGCCACCCGCCGGTGCGATGGCCTGGACGTCCATCTGGCGGCCCGACCGGCCGCCGCGCCCCCAGACCCGGTTCTGCCGGTTCAGGGCCTTGATGTGGGCCCGGTCGAGCTTGGCCTGGTCCTTCCTGCGGTGCCGGTCCTGTTCCCTCTCCCGGCGGTCCTCGCGCACCTCGTCCACCGCCTCGTCCAGTGTCCGTACGCCCTCGAGGAGCATCAGCGACCAGGCGCCGAACGTCTCCCTGGGGGCGCGCAGCCACCGTACGATCCGGATCTGCGGCAGCGGGCGGGGCACCAGGCCCTGCTCGCGGAGCGCCGCACGGCGGGTCTGCTTCAGCGCGCGGTCGAACAGCACCGCCGCCGAGAGCGACATCCCCGCGAAGAAGTGCGGAGCGCCCGCGTGGTCCATGCCGCGCGGAGCGTGTACCCAGTTGAACCAGGCCGCGGCACCCGCGAACGTCCACACCAGCAGCCGTGAGCCCAGTGCCGCGTCACCGTGGCTGGCCTCACGTACGGCGAGCACCGAACAGAACATCGCGGCCCCGTCGAGGCCGAAGGGGACGAGGTACTCCCAGCCGCCGGAGAGGCTGAGGTTTTGCCGGCCGAAGCCGACGAGCCCGTGGAAGGAGAGGGCGGCGGCGACCGCGGCACAGCAGAACAGCAGGACGTACGAGGCGGTTGCGTACAGCGCCTCCTTGCGCCGGCGGCGCTCCTCGCTGCGTTCCCAGCTGTCGTCGGCCGCGGCCTTGTCAGCGGCGCGCTTGCCGCGCGCGACCACCGTCACCGCCGCCATGACCCCCACGAGCAGTACGGCGCCCGGAAGCAGCCAGTCAAGCGATATGTCGGTCAGTCTCATGCGCGGTCCCTTGCGTCGCGTAGGGCGTTTCGGGCGCCATCGTGACGGAAATTCCTGGCTGCCCAGCGAGTTTCGGGGCAAGTGAACGCGATTGGGTCGGCGGGCTTCATCGTTGGACGGAAACTTCTCGAACGTCCTTCGGCGAGAGCCTAGTTACGTTCGAATTTGAGTCGTCCGGCCGGGTGGTGTGAGCCGTCGTGTGGCTCAAGCGGTGGCCGCGAGCCTGCGGACGC
This sequence comes from Streptomyces sp. NPDC057428, assembly GCF_042803195.1. Classification (NCBI taxonomy): domain Bacteria; kingdom Bacillati; phylum Actinomycetota; class Actinomycetes; order Kitasatosporales; family Streptomycetaceae; genus Streptomyces; species Streptomyces sp. NPDC057428. The sequence goes on along the minus strand of NZ_JBHVCT010000015.1, from coordinate 87,192 downwards.
GGTCGTCGTCGCAGGTTCGGGGGCAGGTCACGCAGGTGTCCTCGGGTCGCAGCGTGTAGAACAGGCAGCAGCTCGCCCGGTCCCGCGTGGGGAGGGACTGGCCCTCGGGGCCGGCCAGTTCACGGAAGCCGGCCGTGCCCACGTACGGCTTGGTGGTGCCCGGCAGCAGTTCCTCCAGCTCGGCCATCGCCCGCTCCTCCTCGCCGAGCAGGTGGGCGACGTACCAGAGACCCTCGACGATCTCGTCCGTCGCCATGCCCCACAGGGCGCGCTTGCCCCTGCGCATGCGCGGCCCGAACCCGTCCAGCACGGGACCGATGTGCTGTGCCACCGAGTCGCGGACCTCGGCCCGCAGCGCCGCCTCGTCGGGTACGACCCGGGCGCCGGGCAGCGCGGCGGCGGGGTCGCCGGGGAGGCAGGCGAACTCGCCTGCGCGCACCGCCAGATGGCCCAGACCCCGGTGGAAGGACACGTTGGTGACAGGGATCCGGGGAACCCGCCGGTGGAGGAACCACGGCAGGGTCACCAGGAGGCAGGCCGGCCAGGCGTAACGGTGGAGTCCGAAGCTCGCCACCACGTCGGGGCGGGCCCGGGTGCCGTAGTCCCGCAGCACCTGCGCCTCGTCCCACGCCAGGAAGTCGTCCAGCGCCGCACCGCCCTCGGCGAGGTCCGCCGCCCGGACCCAGTCGGCCCCGGAGGGCGCCGGTGCGTCGTCGGCGAGCACCTCGGCCCGCAGCCCGGGGAAGACCTCTGCCAGGCGGGCGTACGCGGCCGCCGTCGGGGAAGGGGCGCTCGTGGCGAGCAGGACGGGCACGGTCATGCGGGACCACCGAATCACGATCATTTACAGGTAAGCCTTACCTTACCCGAGTTGATCGGTATGTGAACCGGGGCCTAGGCCGTTTATCGTGCATACGGGGCTCTGGCGCGCGGGTCGGCCCCTCGGTCCGAGGAGGTCCCGGTGGAGCAGGTCAGAGCGTGGGACGTCGTGGGTCCCTACGCGTCCGCGGGCACCCCGCCGGATGTCCGTGTGCCCGAACAGGCGCGCGGCGAGCACACTCACAGTGAGCCCGCCGCGCCCCGCACGGTGCGGCGGCACTCCGTGCGCGGCCAGATCCTGGACGCCCTGCGCTCCGCGCTCGTCGACGGGGAGCTGACTCCCGGGGAGGTCTACTCCGCCCCGGCGCTGGGCACGCGCTTCGGTGTGTCCGCGACGCCCGTGCGTGAGGCGATGCAGCAACTGGCGGTCGAAGGGGCCGTCGAGGTCGTGCCGAACCGTGGCTTCCGGGTCAGCGAACGGGGCCCCCGTGAACTGGCCGAGCTCGCGGAGGTACGTGCCCTGATCGAGGTCCCCGTCATGCTGCGGCTCGCCCGCACCGTCCCGGCCGGCAGCTGGTACGCACTGCGCCCGCTGGCCGACGCGACGGTCGCCGCCGCGGCCGTCGGCGACCGTGCCGGATACGCCGAGAGCGACCGCGCCTTCCACCGCGCGGTGCTCGAGCTGTCCGGCAACGCGCAGCTCGTGCAGGTCGCCGACGACCTGCACCGCCGGTCCCAGTGGGCCCTGTCCACCAGCACGGCGGGCCGCCGCGCGGAACTGCTCGCCGACGCCTCGGAGCACACCGCGCTGCTCGATGCGCTGATCGCCCGGGACCTCACGGCGGTGCAGTCCCTCGTGCGCGAACACTTCAACGGCGCGGACGTGTGAGGCCCCGGGCGCGACGGACGGGTGCCCGGCCGTCGCGCCCCCTTGCGGGTGCGACGCCTCAGTTCGCCTCGACGGTCTCCGGAGCCGGCGGCTCCAGCCGGGACGCCAGCCAGGTCGGTACACCGCCGAGCAGCCGGAACAGCCGCCCCGCCTCGGCCCGCAGCCGGGCCGCCGCCTCGGGTTCGGACTCGGCGTCGGCGAGCGAGATGAGCGCCGGGGCCGTGCCGACGAGATAGCCCAGCTCCTCCCGTATCCGCAGCGATTCGGCGAACCCGTGCCGCGCCTCGGCGAGCTCACCCTCGCGCAGGGCGAGTGAGGCGAGATGGCGCCAGGTGAAGGAGAGCAGGAGTTCGTCGCCCCGGGCGGTCGCCCCGGCATGGGCCCTGCGGTACGCGGCGCGGGCGGACTGCGGGGAATCGGCGATGTTCTGTGCGATCAGACCGCGGCGGAAGTCCAGCAGGGGACGGCCGGATGCCGCGGGGGAGAGCAGTGCGGCGGCCCTGCTGAGCGCCACGCTGGCCTCGTCGGCCCGGTCACGCGCCCCGAGCAGCGTCGAGGCGTAGGCGAGGTAGCCGCGCTCGCAAGCGGCCTCCCCACGCTCCGAGTCGTCGTGGGCGAGCGCCTCCGCCGCGCGCAGGGCGTCCTCGGCGTCGGTCCATCCGGCGCCCGTGTACAGGCACCGCTCGGTCAGCAGCGCGGTCCGCTGGAGGGCGGCCGCGTGGTCCGTGGCCGCGTGCGGTTCGAGCAGCGCGGCCGCGTCCGTCCAGCAGGCTCGTGAGCGCAGCCGCCATACCGCTGTCTGGAGCGGCGGATCGTCATCTGCAGTCGTTCCGGAACCAGACATGGCGGTATGCGCCACGTTGCCCTCCCCGAGCGCGCCGTCGAGCTGTGGAGGCCGGCGGCGAACGCCGGCCGGCCAGGGTCTGCGCGCATCTCAGCACGGAATGGCACGCCGGGCCAAGGGGTGGGATCAATGTCAGGTGAAAGATTTCACAATCACCCGGAGCCCGGCCGGGCCGCGCGGGAGGCCGGGAAGTCAGCTCATGCGCAGGGCGAGGAAGAAGTCGAGCTTGTCCTCGAGGCGCGAAAGGTCACGTCCCGTCAACTGCTCGATACGTCCGACGCGATAGCGCAGTGTGTTGACGTGCAGGTGCAGCCTGGCCGCGCAGCGGGTCCAGGAACCGTCGCAGTCCAGGAAGGCCTCCAGCGTCTCCATGAGCTCCGCGCGGTGACGCCGGTCGTAGTCGCGCAGGGGGTCCAGGAGCCGCGCGGTGAAGGCCCGTCGGACGTCGTCCGGCACGAAGGGGAGCAGCAGGACGTGGGAGGCGAGTTCGTGGTGGCCGGCCGCACAGACCGGGCCCGGCCGGGCCGCCGCGACGCGACGGGCGTGCCGCGCCTCCTCGAGCGCCCCGCGCAGCCCTTCGGCGGAGTGCACGGCGGCGCTGACACCCAGTGTCAGTCGGCCGTCGTCGCCGAGACCGGCGGAGAGCGGCGCCCGGACGGTGTGGAGCAGCGCGTCGGCGTGCAGGGCGGCATCCCGTCGCTCCGGCTCGTCCGCCGAGGCGTCCTCCTCCGTGCCGGCCTCGGTGCCGGAAGGAGCGGCCGGCGCCGTCAGCGGCACGAGTGCGACGGCTTCCTCGCCGGTGTGCGCCACGGCGATCCGGTCCGCCGAATCGGGTCCGGTCACCGCAGGGTCGACCAGGATCTCCTCCAGCAGGGCCTGGGCGGCCTGCCCGCCCGAGAGGTCCGTGTCCTCGCCGGTCCACTCGACCCGGGCCACCACGACCTGCCAGTGCGGCGCCGTGCCGAGGCCCGGCAGCAGGACGGGGGCGGCGACCCTGAGCCGGGCCGCGATCTCGGCCGGGGCGGCGCCCGCCTGGACCAGTTCCAGGACCTCCTGGGCGAGCCTCCGGCGCACCGCGCGTGCCGCGTCGCGGCGGTCCCTCTCGACCGCGATCAGCTGGGTCACGCCCTGGAGCAGGTCCAGGCGCGCGGCCGGCCAGTCGCCCGCCTCGGCCTCGACGGCCAGCAGCCAGTCCAAGAGGACGGACTCCCGAACGTCCCGGGGCGGCACAAGGGAGGAACTCCGGCCGGTGTTCCGGATCGGGAACAGCGAATACGCCGTACCGTCCACCTTGGCACGGTGTGGTACCCGGCGGCCGGAGCGTGTCGCGGCGAGATGGTGTCCGGCCAGTTCCGCGCCGGTGTGCGGGGGCAGCGGTTCGCCGGCCCCCGCGATCTGTCGGCCCGTGGGGGAGAGGACCCAGGCGTGCAGGTCCAGGTCGGAGGTGAGCAGGTCGAGCACCACCTCGGGGCCGCCGCCCGCAGGACCGGAGGTCATCAGCCGGCGGTGCCGGTCGACGACCGCGGCGAGGTCACCGGCCCGCTCGCCCGACACCTGGCGCACCACATGCTCGGTGATCATTGCGAACGCGACGGTCTCGTGCACGGCGAACAGCGGCAGCCGGTGCCTCAGGCACGCGTCGACCAGGTCGTCGGGGATGTCCCCGAGCTCGGCCTCGCCGGCGGCCAGGCCCGCGACACCCGCGCCCGCCAGGATCCGGACGAACGGCTCCGAATCGGCGGCGTCACGCCGCCAGGCGAGCCCGGTGAGGACCAGTTCCCCGCCGGAGAGGTAGCGGCTGGGGTCGCGCAGGTCGGTCGTCATGACGCCCCGGACCGACCGGTCCAGCTCGTCCTCGCCGCCGAGCAGCCGCAGGCCCAGCGCCTCGGTGTCCAGCAGTGCGCGCAGCCGCATCGTCGATTGCCGCCGATCTCTTCGTTGGTGCGGGGGACGTCAGGGGTTACCTGTGAATTGCGGTGAGGCCCCGGTTACCCGCCATTCGTTCGAATCTACAAGACGGGGACGGGGACCAGCCAATTCCTTCATGGTTTCGGTGACTGCACCGAGTGGAGCAAGGCTTGTGTACTGGGCCACACACCGCGTCAACAACACAGGAACGACGCAAGGGCCGGCCGCACCCCGCCCCCAGCCGAACGACCCGATCGAGAAGAGAGCCACTCATGGACTTCCTTCGCCCCGCCAGCTGGGAGGAGGCGCTGGCCGCCAAGGCCGAGCACCCGACGGCTGTGCCCATCGCGGGTGGCACCGACGTCATGGTCGAGATCAACTTCGACCACCGTCGGCCCGAACACCTCATGGACCTGAACCGCATCGGTGAGCTGTCCGAGTGGCAGGTGGGCCCGGACACCGACACCGTACGCCTCGGTGCCTCCGTGCCGTACAGCGCCGTCATGGAGAACCTGAGGGCCGAGCTGCCGGGCCTCGCACTCGCCTCGCACACCGTCGCATCGCCGCAGATCCGCAACCGCGGCGGCGTCGGCGGCAACCTGGGCACCGCGTCACCCGCGGGGGACGCCCACCCCGCACTGCTGGCCGCGGGGGCCGAGGTCGAGGCCGAGTCCGTACGGGGGACGCGGATGATCCCGATCGACGACTTCTACACCGGCGTGAAGCGCAACGCCCTCGCCCCGGACGAACTGATCCGGGCCGTGCACATCAAGAAGGCGGACGGCCCGCAGCAGTACTCCAAGGTCGGAACGCGCAACGCGATGGTCATCGCCGTGTGCGCCTTCGGTCTCGCCCTCCACCCCGGCACACGCACGGTGCGGACCGGCATCGGCTCCGCCGCCCCGACCCCGGTCAGGGCGAAGGAAGCCGAGGACTTCCTCAACGCGGCGCTGGAGGAGGGCGGGTTCTGGGACAGCGGAAAGATCATCACCCCGTCCGTCGCCAAGCAGTTCGCCCAGCTCGCCGCGGGGGCCTGCAACCCCATCGACGACGTACGGGGCACCGCCGCCTACCGCAGGCACGCGGTTGGCATCATGGCCCGCCGCACGCTGGGCTGGACCTGGGAGGAGTACCGCGGAGCGGGACGCACCCTCGAAGGAGCTGCTTGATCATGCGAGTGAATTTCACGGTCAACGGCCGGAAGCAGGAAGCCGACGACGTCTGGGAGGGCGAGTCCCTCCTGTACGTCCTGCGTGAGCGCATGGGCCTGCCCGGTTCCAAGAACGCCTGTGAGCAGGGCGAATGTGGCTCCTGTACGGTCCGCCTCGACGGTGTGCCCGTCTGTTCCTGTCTCGTCGCGGCCGGCCAGGCGGAAGGCCGCGAGATCGTCACCGTCGAAGGGCTGGCGGACTACGCCAGGCACCGCGACGACGCCCACCCCGGAACCGGATGCGCCGCGGGCGCCTGCGGTACGTCGACCGACGCGGCGCAGCGCTGGCAGGCCGAGCCCGCCGACGCGCAGAGCGCCGACGCGGCCGACCTCTCGCCCGTCCAGCAGGCGTTCATCGACGCGGGAGCCGTCCAGTGCGGCTTCTGCACCCCCGGCCTGCTGGTAGCGGCCGACGAACTGCTGGAGACGCACCCCTCGCCGTCCGACCAGGACATCCGCGAGGCGCTCTCCGGCAACCTCTGCCGGTGCACCGGCTACGAGACGATCCTCGACGCGGTCCGCCTCGCGGCCGCCCGTCAGGAAGAGACGGTCCGATAGCCATGGCGCTGCACCCACGAGCCGCGTCCGTACCGGCCGGCACCCCCACCAAGATCACCCAGGGCTCCAAGACCCTGGGCGGCATCGGCGAGTCCACCCTGCGGCCTGACGGGACCCTCAAGGTCACCGGAGAGTTCGCCTACTCCTCCGACATGTGGCACGAGGACATGCTCTGGGGTCATACGCTCCGCTCCACCGTCGCCCACGCCGAGATCCGGTCGATCGACATCGGCGAGGCCGTCGCCACGCCCGGCGTCTACGCCGTGCTGACGTACGACGACCTTCCCGCGGAGATGAAGCACTACGGGCTGGAGATCCGGGACACCCCCGTACTCGCCCACGGCAAGGTCCGCCACCACGGCGAGCCCGTGGCGCTCGTCGCAGCCGACCACCCGGAGACCGCGCGACGTGCCGCCGCCAAGATCCGGATCGACTACGCGGAACTGCCGGTCGTCACGGACGAGGCGTCCGCGACGGCGCCCGACGCGGTACTGATCCACGAAGACCGCGACGACCACCACATCGGGCACGTACCGCACCCCAACATCGTCCACCGCCAGCCCGTCGTCCGCGGCGACGCCGACGCGGCCGCCGCCCGGGCCGACGTGATCATCACCGGCGACTACGTCTTCGGCATGCAGGACCAGGCCTTCCTCGGCCCGGAGTCGGGCCTCGCGGTGCCGTCCGAGGACGGGGGCGTCGAGCTGTACGTCGCCACCCAGTGGCTGCACTCCGACCTCCGCCAGATCGCCCCCGTACTCGGCCTGCCCGAGGACAAGGTGCGCATGACGCTCTCCGGAGTCGGCGGTGCTTTCGGCGGGCGCGAGGACCTGTCGATGCAGATCCACGCCTGCCTGCTGGCGCTGCGCACAGGCAAACCCGTCAAGATGGTCTACAACCGCTTCGAGTCCTTCTTCGGACACGTCCACCGGCACCCGGCGAAGCTCCACTACGAGCACGGCGCCACCAAGGACGGAAAGCTCACCCACATGAAGTGCCGCATCGTGCTGGACGGCGGTGCCTACGCCTCCGCCTCGCCGGCCGTCGTCGGCAACGCCTCGTCGCTCGCGGTCGGCCCGTACGCCGTCGACGACGTCGACATCGAGGCCATCGCGCTCTACTCCAACAATCCGCCCTGCGGCGCCATGCGCGGGTTCGGCGCGGTCCAGGCGTGCTTCGCCTACGAGGCGCAGATGGACAAGCTCGCCGCGGCACTCGGCATGGACCCGGTCGAACTCCGGCAGCTGAACGCCATGGAGCAGGGGACCCTGCTCCCCACCGGCCAGCGCGTCGACTCACCGGCCCCGGTCGCCGAACTGCTGCGCCGCGTCAAGGCCAGGCCCCTGCCGCCCCAGCAGCAGTGGCTCTCGGCCGACGCGGAGGGCAGCTCCGTCGACGTACGCGCGCTGCCGGGAGGCCTGTCGAACACGACGCACGGCGAGGGTGTCGTGCGGGGTGTCGGTTACGCCGTGGGCCTGAAGAACGTCGGCTTCTCCGAGGGCTTCGACGACTACTCGACCGCGCGGGTGCGCATGGAGGTCATCAACGGCGAGCCGGTCGCCACCGTGCACACCGCGATGGCCGAGGTCGGGCAGGGCGGCGTAACCGTCCACGCCCAGATCGCCCGTACCGAACTCGGGGTCAACCAGGTCACCATCCACCCGGCGGACACCCAGGTCGGCTCGGCAGGCTCCACGTCCGCCTCCCGCCAGACGTACGTCACCGGCGGCGCCGTCAAGAACTCCTGCGAAGCGGTCAGGGAACAGGTCCTTCAGATCGGCCGCCGCAAGTTCGGCACCTATCACCCCGCCTGGGCCACCGCCGAACTCCTCCTGGAGGGCGGGAACGTCGTCACCGACGGCGGAGAGGCGCTCGCCTCACTCGCCGACGTGCTGGAGGAGGAGTCCGTCGACGTCGAGCTGGAGTGGCGCCACAGGCCCACCGAAGCCTTCGACCTGCGTACCGGGCAAGGCAACGGCCACGTCCAGTACTCCTTCGCCGCCCACCGCGCGGTAGTGGAGGTCGACACCGAGCTCGGCCTGGTCAAGGTCATCGAGCTCGCGTGCGCCCAGGACGTCGGCAAGGCGCTCAACCCGCTGTCGGTCATCGGCCAGATCCAGGGCGGCACCACCCAGGGGCTGGGTATCGCCGTCATGGAGGAGATCATCGTCGATCCCAGGACGGCCGAGGTGCGCAATCCGTCCTTCACCGACTACCTGATCCCCACCATCCTCGACACCCCGACCATCCCGGTCGACGTGCTCGAACTCGCCGACGACCACGCCCCGTACGGGCTACGCGGTGTCGGCGAGGCCCCGACCCTGTCATCGACCCCGGCCGTCCTCGCGGCGATCCGGGCGGCGACGGGCCTGGAGCTCAACAGGACCCCGGTGCGCCCCGAGCACATCACCGGTACCTGACGACTCGTCAATACTCTCCGGAAGGTGCCCTTCCGCCGCGAACGGCACACTTCTCCGCGCCGCGCACCGTCCGGAGTCATCGCACAACTGATCCATCTGCACAAAGAGTTCGCCTCGGGCCGTCCCCCGGGTCGTGCGCCTCGCAGTCATCCCAAATCCCGCAGTCACGACAGCTCCACGCGGGTGCCCCTTTGAACCTTGGGAGTCAGGCATCATGACCCAGCAGTCAGTGGAACCCAGGACGAGCGCGGAGGGCGCGGGCCCCGGCTCGCGTGTCCCCGCCGGACGGTCCTGGCTCGACCGGTACTTCCACATCTCCGAGCGCGGATCGACCGTCGCACGCGAAGTGCGCGGCGGCGTCACGACCTTCATGGCCATGGCATACATCCTCCTGCTCAACCCGCTCATCCTCGGCGGCAAGGACGTCGACGGCCAGCTGCTCGGCCGGCCCGGACTGATCACAGCGACCGCGCTCGCGGCCGCGGCCACCACCCTGCTGATGGGCTTCGTGGGCAAGGTGCCCCTCGCGCTCGCCGCCGGGCTGAGCGTCTCGGGCGTGCTCGCCTCGCAGGTCGCGCCGGTCATGACCTGGCCGCAGGCCATGGGCATGTGCGTGATCTACGGGCTGGTGATCTGCCTCCTGGTCGTCACCGGTCTCCGCGAGATGATCATGAACGCCATCCCGCTCGCGCTGAAGCACGGCATCACCATCGGGATCGGCCTCTTCATCGCCCTCATCGGCCTCTTCAAGGCCGGCTTCGTCCACAAGGGCACCGCGACCCCGCTGTCACTGGGTCCGGCCGGTGAACTCGCCGGCTGGCCGGTCCTCATCTTCGCCGTGACCCTGCTCCTGATCTTCATGCTGCAGGCACGCAACGTCCCAGGTGCGATCCTGATCGGCATCGTCGTCGGCACCCTGGTCGCGATCGTCGTCAACGCGGTGGGTGACATCGACCCGAAGGCGTGGAGCAGCGGTCCTCCCGAGCTGAGCGGCAGTGCGGTCTCCTCACCTGACTTCTCGCTCTTCGGGAACGTGGAGTTCGGCGGCTGGGGCGACATTGGCGTGATGACGGTCGGCATGATCGTGTTCACCCTGGTCCTGGCCGGCTTCTTCGACGCGATGGCCACCATCATCGGCGTCGGCACCGAGGCGAACCTCGCGGACGACAAGGGCCGGATGCCGGGCCTGTCCAAGGCGCTGTTCATCGACGGCGCGGGCGGTGCCATCGGCGGCGTCGCCGGAGGCTCCGGCCAGACCGTGTTCGTCGAGTCGGCGACCGGGGTCGGGGAAGGCGCCCGCACCGGGCTCGCCTCCGTCGTCACCGGGCTCTTCTTCGCCGCCTGCCTCTTCTTCACCCCGCTCACCGCGATCGTGCCGGCCGAGGTGGCCTCCGCCGCCCTGGTCGTCATCGGCGCCATGATGATGCAGAACGCCCGGCACGTGGACTGGGCGGACCGCTCGGTCGCCGTCCCGGTCTTCCTCACCGTCGTCCTGATGCCGTTCACGTACACCATCACCGCCGGTGTCGCCGCGGGCGTCATCTCGTACTCGGCCATCAAGCTCGCCCAGGGCAGGGCGCGCGAGGTCGGCGTCTTCATGTGGGTCCTGACGCTCGTCTTCGTCGTCTACTTCGCCCTGCACCCCGTCGAGAGCTGGCTGGGCGTCAACTGACTCCCCCAGGCTCAGTACCTCAGCACCTCAACACCCAGAAGGAGACACGCCATGCTGGACATCGCCGAGGAGCTCCACCGGTGGGTCGGGCAGGGACGCGACTTCGCCGTGGCAACCGTGGTCGGCGTCGGCGGCAGCGCGCCCCGGCAGCCGGGAGCCGCCCTCGCCGTGGACAGCGACGGCACGGCCATCGGGTCGGTCTCCGGAGGATGCGTGGAGGGCGCGGTGTACGAGTTGTGCCGGCAGGCCCTCGCAGACGGCATCACCGTCCGCGAGCGCTTCGGCTACAGCGACGACGACGCCTTCGCGGTCGGCCTGACCTGCGGCGGCGTCATCGACATTCTGGTGACACCGGTGCGCGCGGGCGACCCCGCGCGCCCGGTGTTCGCCGCCGCGCTCGCCGCCGCCGCGACGGGCCGGGCGGCCGCGGTCGCCCGGGTCACCGAAGGGCCCGGCGGCCTGCTCGGCCGGCCCCTGCTCGTCCATCCCGACGGCACGTACGAGGGCGGCCTCGGAGGCCACCCCGACCTCGACCGTACCGCCGCCGCGGAAGCCCGCGCGATGCTCGATGCCGGCCGAACCGGGCAGGTCTCCGTCGGAGCCGAGGGCTCCCGCTGCGGCAGCCCTCTGACCCTGCTCGTCGAATCGAGCGTCCCCCCGCCCCGGATGATCGTCTTCGGGGCCATCGACTTCGCCGCGGCGCTGGTGCGGGCCGGTCGCTTCCTCGGCTACCACGTCACCGTCTGCGACGCCCGGCCCGTCTTCGCTACGGCGGCGCGTTTCCCCGACGCCGACGAGGTCGTCGTCGACTGGCCGCACCGCTACCTCGCCGCCACGGACGTGGACGCGCGAACCGTGCTCTGCGTGCTCACGCACGACGCCAGGTTCGACGTCCCGCTGCTGGAACTGGCGTTGCGGCTACCGGTCGCCTACGTCGGCGCGATGGGCTCGCGCCGCACCCACCTGGAGCGCAACGACCGGCTGCGCGAGGCCGGCGTCACCGACCGCCAACTGGCCGCGCTGCACTCGCCGATCGGGCTCGACCTGGGAGCGCGTACGCCGGAGGAGACCGCCCTTTCCATCGCCGCCGAGATCGTCGCCGACCGGCGCGGAGGCAGCGGACTGCCGCTGAAGGGCGCACACACCCCGATCCACCACGAGGACGGACAGCCGCTCGCCCGGGTGGCCTGACCGAGGTGGTTCCGCGTCCCAGGGGATGCGGAACCACCTCGATCCCATGTCCCGCTCAGTGCCCGAAGCGCGCCAGGCAGTGCCACACCTTCTTGAGGTCCTGCGGGTCGTGAAGATCCCGGCGGGCCGCCTCGCCCACGATCCGCGCGTCGAGGAATCCGCCGACCGCGAGCGAGGCGCCGAGGTCGACGTACTCCTGGCCCCTGTACTCCGGATGGCGCCGCAACTCCCGGATGTGAAGGCGGAATCCGCCGTGCCACTCCACCGGGCACGGCAGCCGGGACGCGGCCTCCTCCACCTCCGTACCCCTGAAGCACGGATCGAGGACCAGTGCCTCCACATGGCCGTCGAGACGGACCGGGCCGTGCACATGCGCCTCCACGTAGTCGTCGAGGACATCTCTGTCGTCCGCCTCGGCGAGCGAGACGAGCCTGCTACCGGTCGCCGCCACGCCGAAGTCGGACGGCTCGGCGGCGCTGTCCGGGTAGCAGAAGGTGGAGTACGCCAGCGCCGGGGCGGCCAGCCTGAAATGAGCGGATCCGAACCGTGGGGCAGCACCGAAGTCGTACCGCCGGAAGTTCAACGCGCCGTAGACCGGGCGCTCCTGGGCGTGGGCGTCATCGTAAGCGCCGCTGAAGATCCGGTTCTCCCAGCGCCACCGGTCCCCGCCCGGACGGGCGGTGAGCCCGCCGTTGCTCGTGCCGGTGACGAACTGGGACAGGTAGACGCCGTCGCCGGCCAGACTGTCCAGGATCGTACGGCCACCGCTGACCCGGTCCGGGTGGAAGTTCAGCGTCACCCGCAGGGACGGGTCGAGCGCTTCTCCCGTCGACAGCGAGGCCACGTGGGAGAGGGCGCGGGCGCGTGCGGGTGAGGTGTCGTCGCTCATCGGCACAGTCTGCCCGAGCGGCGCCGCCGCCCGGGCCCCGCCCTCAGCTCCGGCGGGCCGCCCGTGCCTGCGCCTTCCGCCGCGCGACCGTGTACGTGGACCAGTCCCCCCTGTGCCGGTCGCACCGGGACGCGTCCTTCATCGCCAGACGTCGGCAGCGTGTGCCCTTCTGGGTGATTGCTCCGCATGCGGACTGCGTACGAGCCATGTGCGACCGCCCCCTGATTCCCGCCGGCCGGGTGCCGGCAGGGCCCAGAATTCCCGAGGGCGGGCATCGGCGGAAGGCGCACCCGCGCCGTCCGGGTGCGCCCCGGAGCGCGGGGGCGGCCCGGGTGGTGCTGTCGGTGCGGGCGGCCGCGGCGTGTGCGCGGTGCGCGGCTGCCCGGAGTCCGACGGCCCGGACCCGGTGTCGTCCGTCGTCGGCCCGACGCGGCGGGGCCGGGGTGTGAGCGCCCGCGCCCGACGGGGGCACCCGGGGGCCGCGGGGGTCAGCGACCGGACTGCAGCGCCGCCCAGGTGTCGGGACCCACGCTGCCGTCGGCCGTGAGGCCCTGTGCGTTCTGGTAGGCGCGTACGGCGGTGTCCGTCGCGGCATCGAAGGTCCCGTCGGCGGTCACGGTCCTCCCGAGCGCCGCCGTCAGTGCCCGCTGCACCCTCTTCACGGTGTCGCCGGAGCTGCCCTTGACCAGCGTCTCGGTGGTGCCGGCGGAGAGCAGCGCGGTCCAGGTCTTCGCACCGACCACGCCGTCGGCCAGGAGGCCGCGAGCGGTCTGGAACGCCTGGACGGCGCTCGTGGTGGCGGCCCCGAAGGCGCCGTCGACGGATCCCGCCTCGTAACCCTGCTGGTTGAGCAGTGTCTGTACGGCCTTGACCTGGGCGCCGGTCGATCCCGCCGACTGCGTCGTGTAGGAGCCGAAGGTCAGGCCGTCGCTCCCGCTGCTGGTGCCGGACCCGCCGACCAGCTGCATGTAGTAGGTCCAGTTCCAGTTGGCGCCCGGGTCGGTGTGGTCGTTCCCGGGGGCCTCGCTGTGTCCGATGACGTGGGACCGGTTCTTGGGGATGTCGTACCGGTCGCAGAGGTAAGCGGTCAGAGCGGCCGAGGAGCGGTACATCGTGTCCGTGAACCACGAGGCGTTGTCGATGAAGCCCTCGTGCTCGATGCCGAGGGCCGAGGGATTGGCGGTCTTCGCGTGATAGGCGGTGTCCTTGTCGCGCACCATCTGGGTGATCTGGCCGTCCGAGGAGCGGACGACGTAGTGGGAGCTGACCTTGGACGTCGCGTTCTGGAACCAGCTGATGGTCCCGGCGTACGAACCCTGAGCGACGTGGATGACCACCTTGTCCACCGTCGCCGTACGGCCCGTCGCGTAGTTGGCGGAATTCGCGGCCACCCACAGTGCTGGGGGGTAGTCGGGGCTCTGGGTGGTGACGTCGGCCTTGGCCAGCGGGCCCTTCTCGGGGGCTACCGGGCGGGAGGTGACCGAGACCCGCTCGCCACCGGTCACGGTCGCCCGCAGCCCCTGGGCGAGGAAGGTGTAGACGGTGTCCGCGTAGAGGGCGGCGATGGAACCCTCGGCGCCGCTGTAGCGGGCGACCGCCGGGTACCAGGCGTTGATGTCGGCCCGCTCGGCCTTGTCGAGGCCCAGCGTGTCGGCGTGGTCCCGCAGCACGGCGGCGCCGCCCAGGATGTTGGTCCGGGTATCCCCGCGCAGGTCTGCCGTGGACTCGCCCGTCAGCGCGGCGGCCTTCTCGAGGGAGTGGCTGACCGGGTTGCTGACGAGGTGCATCACCCCGTAGCCGTTGTCCTGGCTGGGGCGTCCGGCGTGCCCGTCCAGGTGGGTCTCGCCGTAGCCGACGGCGACGAGCAGGTCGCGCGGAACGCCGTACGCCTCGGCGGCCCGTGTCAGGGCCGCGTTCATGGACGTGCCCGCGGGGGCGGCGGTTGCCGGGTGACCGGTGGCGAGGAGGACGGTGGCCGTGAGTGAGGACAGTACGGCTGAGCGTCCTCGGGTGTGGCCGGCGGGGCGCGGGGGCATACCTGCTCCTGGTTCGTGGGGGAGAGGACGACCGCCGGGCCTGGGGGACGGGCCGGGGCCGTCGAGCCCGCACAGGTTATCGACCTGTTCAGGGCATGACAGCGATGCGTACGCGTGTCCAAATCCCTTTCACTCCAATGGAGTTGTGTCTTCCGGCTCGGACCTCCAGGCCCACCCCGGCGGGAGTGGCCGCGTCACTGTCAACTCCAGGAGCGAGCTGTCCGGGCGGGCCGTCACTCGTCGTGAAGGTGGCGGCCCGCCGGGTGTCTCTACCAGCGGTTCCGGTGGACGACATCCGCCACCGGGCGGCGCCGCACCGGGCCGAAGTTGCCCTGCGGCCATCCCACCGGGATGGCCGCGAAGGTGTGTGTGTCCGCGGGGATGCCGAGCACCTTCTTCCACTCCTGCTCCAGCATCAGGTGCCAGATGGTCACGTTGGCCGCGAGTCCCAGCGCCCGCGCCGCGAGCAGGACGTTCTGGACCCCCGGGTAGACGCAGGAGCCCTCGGCGAGCGCCTGGAAGCGCTCCTGCGTGCCCGCCATGTGCTCCAGCCCCGCGGGGCCGAGTGACTCGGCGTACGCCGCGAGACCCTCGGCGTCGAACCTCGGCTCCGGGAACTTGTAACAGGGGATGATCAGGGCGGGGGTGTCCGCGAAGTGGTCGCGCTGGTGCTCGATGGCCGCCACCATCCGCCCGTAGGCCGCGGCGTCCATACCCTCCGGCGCGTGCTTGCCGGTCGTCGCGAGGTAGGCGTCCACGCACCGTTTCCACAGCGGGGCGAGATCGGACATCACCCCGCGGTCCGTGACGACGACGTACTCGTAGGCCTGCATGTTGCCACCACTCGGTGCCCATACGGCGGCCTGTATGAGCTGATCGAGGGTCTCCTCCGGAACCGGGTCCGGCTTGAGGCGGCGCATGGCGCGCATCGTGGACATCGTCGGGAAGAGGGCGGGCCCGTCGAGCATGGGCGCGTCGGTGTACACCGTTTCGAAGGTCATGATCGCGGAGTGTACGGCTCAAGGCCCTTTGTGGGGAGGCCTGTTGGGAAGCCTCCTCCACGCCCCAGCAGCAGGCAGGGCACCCCGAGTTGGGTGGTGCCCTTCGTCCCGCCCGAGGACTCGTACAACTCGGCCTGCCTCGCCACCCAGTTGGCCGGGCTTACCTGTACCCCCGCGTCGTGCCCCAGCTGCGTCATGGCTCTTCCGTCCTCCGGTGGGGTCGTCGCGTCCGTACGTCCGTGCCCATCGTGTCACCCGTCCCCGCCGCGCGCCGGAATCGCACACCTGCCCGTCCCCCCTCCTCACGGGGGAACCGGGGGCGGAGATCCGGCCGCGAAGGCGTATAAAGGGTCCCTCCCGAGCAGCCGGCGTCCCCCGATGGCCATCTCACCCACCACGCGGCCGGCGTCACCGCGTACCGAGAGCGGAGGAGCGTCCCCATGAGCACCTCGGAAGAGATCAGCGCCTTGCTCGTCACCAGGTTCGGAACCGATCCGCAGGACATCCGGCCGGAAGTGCCGCTCCGTCAGCTGCGGCTGGACTCCCTTGCCCTGGAGGAGCTCAGGCTGCTCATCGAGGACCGGATGGAGGTCGATCTGGAGGACGTCGTCCTGTCGTCGCGTGACACGGTCGGTCATCTGGTCGCGGCCGTCACCGGCAAGGCCGGCGCGTGACGGGCCGGGGGCCGTTCGCACGGCGGCCCGCCCGGCCGGGCATCGAGCCGTTCAGTGCCGCGGTCACCGGCGTCGGGCTGGTCACCGCCGCCGGCGTGGGTGCCGATGCCGCCTGGCGTGGGGTGTGCGACACCGCGCTCGCGCCGTCGGTCCCGCACCTCCCCGAACTCGCCGGACTGCCTTGCAACTTCATGTACACCGTGACCGGCCTGGACACGAAGGCGGTCCTGGGCGTCGCCGCACAGAGGTTGATGGACCGCTTCTCGCAACTCGCCGTGATCGCAGCCCGCGAGGCGGTCGCCGACGCGGGGCTCGACCCCTCGGTCTGGGACAGTGGCAGGGTCGCGGTCGTCATCGGTTCCGCCCACGGCGGCCTCCCGTTCTACGACGAGCAGCACACCCTCCTCACCGAACGCGGCGCACGGCGCGTCTCCCCGAAGCTCGCGCCGCTCTGCGTAGTCAACGGGGCCGCCAGCAGCGTCGCAATGGACCTGGGCGTGCACGGGCCGAGCCAGGCGGTCTCCACCGCCTGCTCGTCGGGGACGGTGGCCATCGGCACCGCTCACCAGATGCTCCGCACCGGTGCCTGCGACATCGTCATCGCGGGCGGCGCCGAATCGGTCCTCTCCCGGCTGCTGATCGCCAGCGCCTGCCAGATGCGGGCCGTCTCCACCCGCCGCGACGACCCCCAGGGAGCCTGCCGCCCCTTCGACATCCACCGCGACGGGTTCGTCGTCGGTGAGGGCGCCGGCCTCCTGGTCATGGAGCGGCCCGAGCACGCACTGGCCCGCGGCGCCACGGTCCGCGCCCGTGTCGCGGGTTACGGGGCGTCCAGCGACGCCCATTCCGCCGTCGCGCCCGACCCCGACGGGCTGGGCATCGAGCGGGCGCTGCGCACCGCGCTGGCCGACGCGGACATCGAAGCGCTGGACGTGGGACACGTCAACGCCCACGGCACCTCCACGGTCGCCAACGACATCATCGAGACGGTGATGCTCCGCCGGGTCCTCGGTGAAAGTCCTCTCGTCACATCCACGAAGGCCATGACCGGGCACACGCTGGGTGCGGCCGGCGGCATCGAGACGGCGCTCACCGTCCTCGCGCTCCAGCACCAGATCGTCCCGCCGACCGCCAACCTCGACGCCCCCGACCCCGCGATCCCGGTCGAGGTGGTGAGCAAGGAGGCCCGGCACGCCTCGTTCGAGTGCGCGGTCAAGACGTCGCTGGGCTTTGGCGGTCACAACGCGGCACTCGTGCTCACCAGGGCCTGACGGAGACGAGGAGCACCATGCGCGAAGAGATCATCCGGTCCCTGACCGTGGACGGACTGCGCTACGGCTACCGGGTCATGCCCCGCGATCCGGCCGGGCGCGAACAGCCGGGGACCGAGCCGGTCCTCGTCATCGGAGGCGCGCTGCAGGGCATGTTCGGGTGGCCGCAGATGGACGATCATCTGGGCCCGGTGGCCGATGTGGTGACCGCCGACCTGCCGGGCATGGGCACGGCGGACCCGCTGCCTCCCGGCCCCAGTGCCCCCGTACTGCGCGCGGCGGTGGGCGCGATCATCGACGACCTGGGGGCGTCCCGGATCAACCTCTTCGGCTTCTCCTACGGCGCGGCCATCGCCTTCGGTTACGCACAGCACGACCCCGGGCGGGTCGCCAGGCTCGTCCTCGGGGGAGTGCCCGTGCACATCGGTGAGGAGCGCCGGAACTACTGGCACCGCGCCACCGCGGCCCTGGCGGAGGGGGACGCGGAAGGCTTCGCGGCGCTCGCCGCCGACGGTCTGATGTGCCTGGATCCGGAGCGTCCCGTGCACCGCAGGGAGCTGGCCCGGCGTTACGTACGCCGGTCGTTTCTGCACGCACTGGCCCATTCCGGGCACGCTGCCGACTCGCTCCGGCGGGCGCTGGGGGACCGGCCGGACTTCTCCGGCGGGCTCTCGGGCGTACCCGCCCTGGTCTTCGCGGGGGAGCACGACACGGTCACCTCGCCCGCGCTGCAACGGGAGTTCGCCGCCACGATCGAGGGCAGCCGCTTCCTCACCCTGCCGGAGTCCGACCACTGGGTCGTGCTGGAGCGGTCCGACGAGGTCGCCGCCCTGGTGACCCGCTTCTTCACCGATCAGCCGCTCGAACACGCCGCGGCCCTGCTCCCGCACCAGCACGGGGCGCCCGCTGCCGCGGAACCCGCCCCCGCGTGAACCCTGCCCTGGGGGCCGGTTTGGGTGGCGGCCCCCCGGAGCCGCCACCCGGGGGCATCAGCGCCGGTGCCCGTGGCCCTTCACGTCGATCCGCACGATCTGCGGGTCGTGGTCGCTCGCCTGGTCGGCGAACTCCGCGTTGATGTGCACCACGTCGTAGTCGAAGCGACGCACCGCGGGGCTGGTCAGGATGTGGTCCAGCGTCTGCGAGTTGCCGTCGTAGACGTAGCTGTACTGCTCGCGGGCGGGCAGCGTCGTGATCAGGGGCTTGAGCACCTTGCCGCTGGTCAGCGCCTTCATAGTGGGGGAGAACGCGAAGTCGTTCAGGTCGCCCAGTGCGACCACCCGGGCCGACTTGTCCGCCTTGAGCAGCGAGGTGACGAAGGTGTTGACCTCCGCGGCCTGCCGGACGCGCTGCGTCTCGGAGCTGCGCGCCGGCTCCTGGTAGCGGCCGTGCAGGGACTGGTCGCCGCCTTTGGACGCGAAGTGGTTCGCGATGACGAAGACCGGCTCACCGCGGAAGCGGAACTCGCCCACCAACGGCTTGCGGCTGCTGTCCCAGGCCGTGCTCGTGGGGTTGATCCGGCCGGGCGACACCGAGAGGGTGGCGCCCCTCCTGGTCTTCACCGCGGTGACCGCGGTGGTGGCGTCACCGCCCGGACGGTCCACGAAGTCGACCCGTCCGGGGTTGAAGAGGAAGACGTTACGGATGTTGCCGCCGGGCTCACCGCCGTCCTTGCCGTCCTGGGGTGACACGTAGCGCCAGGAGTACCGGGGGCCGCCCGCCGCGACGATCGCGTCCGTGAAGCGCTTCAGGGTCGCCTCGGAGCCCACGGTCCCGTCGTTGACAGCCCCGTTGTCGTCCTGGATCTCCTCCAGCGACACGATGTCGGGGGCCGCGAGAGCGACGGCCACACCACGGGCGAGCGTGTCGAACTTCTCCTGCGCGTCGCCCGCGTCCAGGTTCTCCACGTTGTACGTGGCGACGGCGAGCTCCCTCTGCTTCTGCTTCCGCGTCACCTCGCGCTTCAGGCCGTTGTCCTTCAGCGTGCCGAGCTCGGTGGCCTGGACGTTGTAGCCGCCGTAGGAGGCGTAGTCGACGACGCCGGTGGTGGCGCCGGTCAGCACGTCGCCCACATCGGCGACCGGGACGGGCCGCGCCGCGTCCAGCGACATCACCTTCAGGCGGCCGGTGTTCTGGTCCTCGTAGGAGGAGTAGAGCGTGCCTCCGCGCCGCGTGGGGTTCTCCCGCGACTTCACCGTCACCCACACCTCGCCGTACGCCGTCGTCGCACCAGTCACCCGGGTGTCCGCCATCGTGACGCGAGTGCCTTCGAGCGACTCGTAGAGGTCCAGGGCGTAGGCCGACGGGTCGAGGGCCAGAGCCTCGACCGATCCGCCGCCGGCCGTGGGCACGTAGGCGTCCGGCACCGAGGTGGCGTCGAGCACGACCGCGTCGGGCAGCGCGTTGCCCGAGGAGAGGACCGTGACGAGCGGGGCGGTGATCTGGGTCAGCGACTGGGCGCCGGTGGCCGGGTAGTACTCGGCCACCTTGCCGCTGACCAGGACCGAGTCGCCGACGCTGACCGCCGGGGCGGCGGAACCGGTATAGACGAACACGCCCTCGCTCGTGCGCGGGTCGGCGTCCGGTGCGGTGTCCTGGATCCAGAAGCCCCGCGATCCGGTGGTCCGTACGCCCGTGACGACGCCGGGGACACCGGCCACCGGCTGCCCGGCGAGCGGGGAGAGCCGGGTCGTGCCCTGGATGTCGTGCACGCGCACGGTACCCGGCTCGGTCGGTCCGCCGGGCTCGCCCGGACCCGTGCCGCCGGAGCTCTCGCCGGCCGCGTTGACCGGCGTCGGGGCGCCCGCGGTCAGGTCGGCGGCGTTGTCGTCCGTGTCCGCCAGGGACGTACCGCGCGCCACGGAGGCGGTGGCCGAGGCGCCCGCCGCAGGGCCGCTGCCTTCGCGGACGACCGCGGAGCCGTAGCCCACGAGGTCGACAATCCGTGCGTCGGCGGCACATTCCGCAGGGGTCTTGCAGGTCAGCGGCGTCGTGCCGGAGACGAGCGCGACGGTGCCGCTCGCCGCGGACATCGCGACGGTGCCGGTGGCGTCGGGTGTCGGCAGGGCCACCGTGCCGCCGGTACCCACGGCCTGGGCCACGAGGTAGCGGCCGCCGGGCGCGACTGCGCCGGACAGTGCGGAGACCTGCCACAGCGAGCCGGTGGAGGGAGTTCCCGGAAGGTACTGGACGCTGAAGCCCGACAGGGCGAAGGCGCTCCCGCCGGCGTTGGCCAGCTCGATGTAGTCGCGGGTGAGCGTCGCACCGGAGTTGCCCCCGCCGCCGTACACCTCGGAGATGACGGCCGACGACGACGGTGCCGCGAAGGCGGAGGGCAGCGCGGTCACCGAAAGGGTCACGGTGACGGCGGTGGCCAGCAGGGCGGAGCCGGGTCTGGCTATGTGCACGGGAACTGCCCCCAAATGTGTAGTGAGGGGCCAAAAACTATGCGCGTAGACCGGTGGTGGCAAGAGACCGGAGGTTAATTCCGGGCGTCATCGCCTCCCGTTGGCACCGGACTTCGGCAGCGACCGCCCGCCGGTCCGTGAGACGACGGGAGCCCACGCGCGCTGGGCCCCGCGCCGCCACGGGTTCTCTAGCGGCTCTCCGGGATGCGGGCCGGGTACACGGACAGCGAGAACGAGTGCCCGGCCGGGTCGGTGTAGACGCGGACGTCGCGCGGGCCGCTGTTGCTGTCACCCGTGTCCACGGGACGGGCGCCGAGCCCGATCGCCTCACGCTCGGCCTCGTCCATGTCCCCCGCGTCCACCAGGATGCGCAGATGCGCCTGCTGGGAGTCCTCCGGACGCGGCCAGCTCGGCGGCGCGTAACCGTGATCGCGGCGCACGGCCAGGTGGACCCCGGTGTTGCCGACGATCTCGACGAAGTCGGGATCGCTGCCTATTCGTGTCTCGGCTCCGAGGAGGGACGCATAGAAGTCGGCGAGCTCCAGCGGCTCGGCGCAGTCCAGGACCAGAACACTCGTTTTCCCGACAGTCATGCTCCACCGGTACCCCCGATGGGGCGTCCCACGCCAGGCAGGTGCCGCAATATGCCGCCCAGTGCGGGGAGTTGAGGAGACAGCAGGGGAGTGGACCCGACGGGCTCTCCTGACGGTCTTCGCGACTTCGACCCATCGACTTCACCATATCTTCACTGGCAGCATGAAGGGATGACCGACATGACCAAGGGCGCCAACACACCAGTGCCGACTGCCCCGCTCCGCGTGGCGGTCTGCCGCAGGCACGTCCCGGGCGCGCCCGTGGTGGACGCTTCCGTCCTGCTGCTCGACGCGAACGGCAAGGTCCGGGGCGATCGTGACCTGGTCTTCTACAACCAGCCGGTCCATCCGTCGGGCACCGTTCGGCACATGGGCCCGGTGGAGGGCGACGGGCGGATCGCCGAGTGGCTGGAGATCGACCTCCCACGGATCGAGCCCGCGGTGCGGCGACTGGTGGTGGCGGGTTCCTGCGAGGGCGGCTTCTTCGGGCAGGTGGCGGACCTCTCCCTGCAGAGCATGACGCCGGACGGGTCGACGGTGGCGTACTACTCGGTCACGGACGCCGCCACGGAGACGGCCTTCGTCCTGGGCGAGTTCTACCGGCGTGACGGCGGATGGAGGTTCCGCGCCGTGGGCCGGGGACACGCGTCCGGACTCGCAGGTCTGGTCACGGACTTCGGGATCGCCGTGGAGCAGAGCGCACCCGCACGGCCCCCGGCGCCGCGTCCGCAGGCCCCGTTCACAGTGGCCCGGCCCGAGACACCGCAGGCGGGCTCGCGCCCTGTGCCGCCGCGCAGAGAGGCGGACGGCCCCTGGCCCCTCGAGGTCAGGCCCCTGCCCGTACCCGACCGGGCGCCCGCACAGGCGTCGGGCGTCTGCACGGGCCGCGGCCGAGGCGTCGTCATGCTCACCAATCCGGCCCCCGGCCGGCCGGCCCTCCTCGACTACGCCGTCGAGAGCGAGGGTTCGGTGTTCGGCCACACGGTCCGGATCATCGACGAGTACGGCGACGGCGAGCAGCTCCTGCGCGGCAGCCAGGACGGCGCACGCGGCAGGACCCTGCTCTTCCGCAACGGCGAGAGCGAGGTCGCCCTCGGCATCGAGGACGCCGTCGACTGGCGGCTGAGCCTCCATCCCGTCGAGACGGCCGCCGTGCTCACCGGCCCCGCGCAGGGCAACGGCAGCGAGGTGTTCCGGTACGCGGGACCGCCCGCGCTGCTCGGGCTGCGAAGGCTCACCGGGGACGAGGACCAACTCGCCACCCGCA
The DNA here is from genome assembly GCF_042803195.1 of Streptomyces sp. NPDC057428. NCBI lineage: Bacteria > Bacillati > Actinomycetota > Actinomycetes > Kitasatosporales > Streptomycetaceae > Streptomyces > Streptomyces sp. NPDC057428. Next base: position 64,546 of record NZ_JBHVCT010000015.1, on the reverse strand, counting down.
CTGTGCAGGCGCACGGCAGGACCGTCGTCTCCGCGGACACCGGTGGCCGCAGCCGACCCGTGGTCGGGCCCCTGTGGGTATCGGGCGCGGGCCACTGCTACGTCCTGGTCAGCGCCGGGGACCGTACCGGCTGGCACATCGAACCGACGGACCTCCAGCAGGTACCGGCCTTCGGCCGTTCGGTGTCCGGTCACGGGTACGGCGTCGTCCACCACTCCGGGCCGGAGACCGACGTCATGCTCACGCACGAACCCCGCGGCGGGCTCGACGTACTCGCCGTCTGGGCGCTCGACGAGCGGCTCGAACCGGTGCGCAGGGTGAGCATCGGCGGCGGCCTCCAGCGGATGCCCCCCGGTTACCTCCAGATCAGGACCATGGGCCACTGGACGTTCGAGACACGCGGCTGACAGAAGCACGCCGTCCGGCCGCACGGCGCGCCCGGGGCGACGATCGGCGTACCGCGGCCTAGGGTGCGGACCATGGCAGCGAGCACGGGTGACCGGGACACAGCCACTTCCGGGCCCGGCCCCTCTGACCCCCGTCGCTGGCGCGCTCTCGCGGTCTGTCTGGTGGCGGGCTTCATGACGCTGCTGGACGTGTCCATCGTCAATGTGGCGCTCCCGTCCATCAAGGAGGGTCTCGACACCCCCGAGTCCGACCTCCAGTGGGTGCTCTCCGGCTACGCCCTCGCCTTCGGGCTGGTCCTCATCCCCGGGGGACGACTCGGCGACGCCCGGGGCCGCCGCGCCGTGTTCATGGCGGGCCTGACCCTGTTCACCCTGGCGTCGGCCGCCTGCGGCGCCGCCCAGTCCAGCCTGTGGCTCGTCGTCGCACGACTGCTCCAGGGAGCGGCGGGCGGACTGCTCTCGCCCCAGATCTCAGCCCTGATCCAGCAGATGTTCTCGGGACGCGAGCGGGGCCGTGCCTTCGGCATGTTCGGGACCGTGGTCGGCATCTCCACCGCCGTCGGCCCGCTCCTCGGCGGCCTCCTGATCCAGATGGCGGGGGCCCAGGAGGGGTGGCGGTGGGTGTTCTACGTCAACCTGCCGATCGGCGCCGTGTGCCTCGTGCTGGCCTGGCGTCTGCTCCCCGACACACCGTCGGCGACCCGGGTACGGCCCCGAGACCTGGACCCGGTAGGCGTACTGCTGCTCGGCGGCGGAGTCCTCGTCCTGCTGCTGCCCTTCGTCCAGGCCCAGCAGTGGCCGGGCAACGACAAATGGCTGCTCGTGCCGGCAGCTCTCGCCTTGCTCACCGCGTTCGTCGGCTGGGAGTCCCGCTGCGCCGGGCGCGGGGTCCAACCGGTCCTGGACCTGGCGCTGTTCCGCCTGCGGTCCTTCTGGCTCGGCTGTCTGATGATCCTTCTCTACTTCGCCGGATTCACCTCGATCTTCTTCATCAGCACGCTCTACCTCCAGGCCGGACTGCGCTACAGCGCACTCGAGGCCGGCCTCGCGATCACCCCGTTCGCGCTCGGCGCAGGCGGCGCCGCGAGCATCGGCGGCCGGCTGGTCGGCCGCTTCGGGCGACCCCTCATCGTCGTAGGACTGACGATGGTCGCGGCCGGCCTCGGTCTCACCGCGCTGGCCGTACACCTCGTACCCGGGCGGGGCGCCGGTCTCGCCATGGCCGCGCCCCTTCTGCTGGCGGGGCTGGGCAGCGGACTCGTCATCGCGCCCAACCAGACCCTCACCCTCGCCCAGGTGCCGGTGAGCAACGCCGGAAGCGCGGGCGGCACCCTCCAGACCAGCCAGCGCGTCGGATCGGCCATCGGGATCGCCGCGGTCGGCTCGGTCTTCTTCGCGCGGCTGGGCCCGGGCAACTGGGCCTCCGCGTACGACCACGGGCTCCTGGTCTCGGTCGCTTTCGTCCTCGCGGCCCTGGTCGTGGCGCTCGCCGACGTCGGAGCGGGCAGGCGGGAGAAGAAACGCCCAGCGGAGTCCGAAGCCACTGACCAGTCGAGGAGCAGACGATGAGCGACACGAGCGCCGGGGAGAAGGACGGGAACACCTCCTACGGTCACAAGCCCTTCAAGCGTTCCCGTAGCCACTTCGCCGACCGGATCACCGCCGACGGACGGGACGGCTGGCCCGTCGAGGCCGGGCGCTACCGGCTCGTCGTCAGCCGCGCCTGCCCCTGGGCCAGCCGGGCACTGGTCTCCCGGAGGCTGCTCGGACTGGAGAGCGCCCTCTCACTGGCCGTCACGGACCCCATCCAGGACGACCGCAGCTGGCGCTTCACCCTCGACGAGGGCGGCAGGGACCCCGTGCTCGGCCACCACTACCTCAGCGAGGCCTACGACGCCCGGGAGCGCGACTACCCCGGCGGGGTCAGCGTGCCCGCGATCGTGGACGTACCGACCAGGTCCCTGGTCACCAACGACTACCAGCAGATCACGCTGGACCTGGCCACCGAATGGACCGACCTGCACCGGCCCGGCGCACCCGACCTCTACCCGGAACCGCTGCGCGACGAGATCGACACGGTGATGGAGGGCATCTACCGGGACGTCAACAACGGCGTCTACCGCACCGGCTTCGCCAGCGGCCAGAGCGAGTACGAGGCGGCCTTCACCGGCCTGTTCCGGCGGCTCGACCTGGTCTCGGAACGCCTCGCGGACCGGCGCTACCTCGTCGGCGAAACGATCACCGAGGCGGACATCCGGCTGTTCACCACACTGGTGCGCTTCGACCCCGTCTACCACGGCCACTTCAAGTGCAACCGCGCGAAGCTGGCCGAGGACCCAGTCCTCTGGGCGTACGTCCGCGACCTCTACCAGACCCCCGGCTTCGGCGACACCGTCGACTTCGACCACATCAAGCGGCACTACTACCAGGTGCACACCGGCATCAATCCGACCGGCATCGTGCCCCTCGGCCCGGACCTGTCGGGCTGGCTGACGCCGCACCACCGGGAGCAGCTGGGCGGCCGGCCGTTCGGTGACGGGACCCCGCCCGGGCCCGTGCCGCCCGGCGAGGAGGTCCCCGCCGCCGGGCGGCCCTGACCGTCTCACTTCACCCGGGGCGGGGGCTGCGGCCCCCCCATCGCCAGGGGGGAATGCGCCAGGGCCACGCAGCCGACGGTGATCATGGCCAGTCCGGCCAGCTCGGGCACCAGCCACCACCCGGTGCGGATCGTCTCCCCGAACAGCGTCAGGCCGTACGCGATGCTGATCAGCGCGTCCCCGAGCGTCAGTATCGGCTGCACCGCCACCAGCGTGCCGGCCTGGAGGGCGTTCTGCAGGAGGAACAGGGCGCCCACCCCCGCCACCGCCGTGGCGTAGAGCTGCCACGCGGTGAGCAGGCCCGGCACGCCGGCGTCGTCGAGCCTGCTCATGGCGTCCTTCATCAGCGCGGCGGTCAGGGCGTATCCGCACGCGGCGGAAAGGCCGAGGAGGGCGCCCCGGGTGTTGCCCGAGGTGCTGAGCGCGGTGGCGATCAGCACGGCCTCGAAGATGCCGGTCGCCACCAGCGCCGGGATCCAGACCGTGCCCTGCACTTCGTCGCTGCCGCCGACCGGCGAGGCGGCGATCATGCCGAGGGCGAGTCCGACCGTCACGGCGGCCGCGCCCACCCAGACCGCACGCGGCATCCGGGTCCGCAGCACGAAACCGGCGATGAGCAGGGTCGCGGGCAGCTCGATCACGAAGATCGGCTGGACGACGGCGATGGGCCCCGTCGCCAGCGCCACCGCCTGGCAGACAGCCGCGACGACCACCAGGGCGATCCCGGCGAGCCACACCCTCTGGCGCAGCAGATGCCTGATCAACGACAGGTGCATCGACTCGCTGTCGGGCACGTCGAGGGCGGCACGGCGCTGCAGGACCGAGGCGGAGCCGTTGCTGAGCGCGGTCAGCACGGCGAACAGGACACTGATCACCACCCCATCATGCGGGCCCGGGCCCTCATGTCCGCGCCGCCGCGGACGGCGCGAGTGTCGCCGTTTCCGGACCGCCGCACCCGGGCCCGCGTAGCCTGCGGTCCATGGTCGCCACACACGCTCCCGTGCTCTCCACCCGCGCGCTCAACAGGGCTACCCTGGAACGCCAGTTGCTTTTGAGTCGCTCCGCCGTGTCCGCGAAGGAGGCCGTCGGCGGACTCGTGGGCCTGCAGGCACAGAACACCCGGCCGCCGTACTTCCAGCTGTTCGCGCGGCTGGAGGGCTTCGACCCGGCGGACCTGTCGGCCCTGATGGAGTCCCGCGAGGTGGTCAGGATCGTGACCCTGCGTTCCACCATCCACACCCACACCGCCGAAGACGCGCTCACACTGCGGCCCCTCGTCCAGCAGGCGCGTGACCGGGAGCTGAACATGTTCCGGCGCGGGCTCACCGGGGTGGACCTGGACCGGCTGGCCACGCTTGCCAGGGAGCTCGTCGAGGAACGGCCACGCACCATGAAGGAACTCCGGGAGAGCCTGCTCCCGCACTGGCCGGACGCCGACCCGAGGGCCTTGGCGGTGGCCGCGCGCTGCCGGCTCCCGCTGGTCCAGGTCACCCCCCGCGGGCAGTGGGGGCGCAGCGGTCAGGTCGCCCTGACGACCGCCGAACACTGGCTCGACAGGCCGTCGGAGCAGGTCGCGTCGCCCGACGACACGGTCCTGCGTTACCTCGGTGCCTTCGGGCCGGCTTCCGTGATGGACATGCAGAGGTGGGCGGGCCTCACCCGGATGCGAGAGGTGTTCGAACGCCTGCGTCCCAGGCTCACCACCTTCCGCGACGAGGGCGGGACCGAGCTCTTCGACCTGCCCGACGCCCCCCGCCCCGATCCCGCCACCCCGGCACCGCCGCGCTTCCTGCCCGAGTTCGACAACGTCCTGCTCGGCCACGCCGACCGGACCCGGGTCATCCCACCGGAGTTCAAGGGGCGTAACGGCGTGGGCAACCAGTCCTACGGGACCGTCCTGGTCGACGGCTTCCTGGCAGCCCTCTGGCGCCTGGACGAGACGGCGGACGAGGCGACCGTCACCGTGCAGGCGCTGGGCACCCTCACACCGGCCGCGCGCGACGAGATCACCCAGGAGGCCGTGGAGATGCTGACAGTGATGTCCACGGCGACGGCGTACGACGTCCGCTTCGCCACCTTCATCGACTTCGGCGGCTGACGCGCGGGGAGCGGCACGTCGCCGGGGCCCGGGAGGGCCGGAACCCGCTCAGGGCAGCAGCCCCGTGCGGCGCGCCGCCACCACGGCCTCCAGCCGGGTGCGGGCCCCCAGCTTCCTCATCGCCGAGCGCAGGTAGCTCTTCACCGTCTCGGGACGCAGGCCGAGCCGTTCGGCTGTCGCGCCGTTCGTGGCGCCCGAGGCGACGCACGCGAGTACATCCACCTCACGCGGCGTCAGCCGCATCCGCCGGACCGCGGGGCCCCCGTCGGCCCCCGCACCGGCCGCCGAGGCGAGCCGGCCGCATACGGCGAGCAGTTCGCCGCGCAGGTGCGGGTCGAGGATCCTCGGCGCCAGGGCACGCAGCTCGCGGTGCGCCTCGCGTACGCCCTCCCAGGTGCCGGGCCGCTCGTCCGGGTCGGTGACCTGCTTCCGGGTGGCCGCGGTGAGCCTGTGCACCTCGTCGCGGACCGCCAGGGCCTGCTCCACCTCCCGGGCGGCCGACGCCGCGACGTCGAACGTGCGGTCCCCCAGGGTGAGCGGTTCCCGCAGAGCCCCGTACAGCACGCCCCGTACCGTGCGGCCCACGACGACGGGCACCGCGACGACCGAGCGCAGCCCCTCCGCCGCGACAGCCGTGTCGTACTCGTGGCTGATGTGGCGGGACGACCTGTAGTCGGTGACCGCGCACGCCCTGGACAGGGCCATCGCCTTGCCGCCGAGCCCGCTGCCCGCCGAGATGACGAGCCCGCGCAGCGCGGGGGTCTGCGCCCCGCTCAGCTCGGCGATCCGCGCGTGGCGTGTGCCGGTCAGCAGTCCGCCGAACACCACCGGCAGGCCGCTGGTCCTGCGCAGCCTCAGCAGAGCCCCCGCAGCTCGGTCGCCTCGCCCGTGTCCGGCACGCCGATGCCCCGCCCCTTCGTCCGTACCCCCCTTTCGGGGGTGGTGAGATCCAGGTCACTGTTTGCATGATGCTAAAGGACGCGTCCGCAACGAGGAGGGCACATGCCGGCAACCAGTGCGACGGAGACGTTCCGGGCGGCCCGGGACTTCCTGATCGAGCACCGCGAGGACTACACCGCGGCCTGCGAGGGCTTCAGCTGGCCCAGGCCCGACCACTTCAACTGGGCGCTCGACTGGTTCGACGTCATCGCCGAGGGCAACGACCGCACCGCCCTGCACATCGTGGAGGAGGACGGCGGGCGCACCGAGGTCTCCTTCGCCCGCATGGCGGCCCGCTCCGCCCAGGCCGCGAACTGGCTGCGGGAGCAGGGGGTGTCCGAGGGCGACCGGATCCTCGTCATGCTCGGCAACCAGGTCGAGCTGTGGGAGACGGCACTGGCCGCGATGAAGCTGCGCGCCGTCGTCATCCCGGCGACCCCGCTGCTGGGGCCACTCGACCTGCGCGACCGGGTGGAGCGCGGCCGGGTCCGCCACGTGCTCGTACGAGCCGAGGACACGGCGAAGTTCGACGAGGTGCCCGGCGCCTACACGCGGATCGCCGTGGGCGCCGACACCGACGGCTGGCTCTCCTACAGCGGGGCCGACGAGGCACCGGAAGGCTTCACGGCGGACCGGCCGACGGACGCCGACGAGCCCCTCATGCTCTACTTCACCTCCGGTACCACGGCGAGCCCGAAGCTGGTCGAGCACACGCATGTCTCCTACCCGGTCGGCCACCTGTCCACGATGTACTGGATCGGCCTCAAGCCCGGCGACGTCCACCTGAACATCTCCTCGCCCGGCTGGGCGAAGCACGCGTGGTCCAACCTCTTCGCGCCGTGGAGCGCCGAGGCCACCGTCTTCATCTTCAACTACAACCGGTTCGACGCCGCCCGGCTGATGGCGGAGATGGACCGCTCGTCCGTGACCAGCTTCTGCGCCCCTCCGACGGTCTGGCGAATGCTCATCCAGGCCGACCTCGGGCAGCTGAACACCCCGCCGCGCGAGGTCGTCGCGGCCGGTGAGCCGCTGAACCCCGAGGTCATCGAGAGCGTCCGGCGGGCGTGGGGCGTGACCATCCGCGACGGCTTCGGCCAGACGGAGACCGCCGTCCAGGTCGCCAACACCCCTGGACAACTGCTCAAGGCCGGCTCCATGGGACGGCCCTGCCCGGGCTTCGACGTCGTCCTGCTCGACCCGGTCTCCGGGGAGCCCGGCGCGGCCGAGGGCGAGATCTCCCTCGACCTTGCCCACGCGCCGGTCGGGCTGATGACGGGTTACCACGGCGACCCGGAGCGCACGGCGGAGGCGATGGCGGGCGGCTACTACCGGACCGGTGACATCGGCTCCCGGGACGAGGACGGCTACATCACCTACGTGGGCCGGGCCGACGACGTGTTCAAGGCGTCGGACTACAAGATCTCGCCGTTCGAGCTGGAGAGCGCCCTGTTGGAGCACGAGGCGGTGGCCGAGGCCGCGGTCGTGCCCGCCCCCGATCCCGTGCGGCTCGCCGTCCCGAAGGCGTACGTCGTGCTGGCGGAGGGCTGGGAGCCCGGGCCGGCCACGGCCAAGGCGCTGTTCGAGCACTCGCGGGCGGTCCTCGCCCCGTACAAGCGCGTCCGCAGGCTGGAGTTCGCCGAGCTGCCGAAGACCGTCTCCGGCAAGATCCGCAGGATCGAGCTGCGGGAGCGCACTGCCCGGGGCACGGGCACCGAGTACGACGAGGGAGACCTGCGATGAATGAGCTGTCCTACGCGCACGGCACCGGCGACACCCCGCTCCTCGGCGACACGATCGGGCGGAACCTGGACCGCGCCGTCGCCGCGTTCCCGGAGCGGGAGGCCCTGGTCGACGTGGTGTCCGGGCGCCGCTGGACCTATGCGGAGTTCGGCGCCGCCGTGGAGGAACTGGCCCGCGGGCTCATGGCGTCCGGGGTGGCCAAGGGCGACCGGGTGGGCATCTGGGCGGTCAACTGTCCCGAATGGGTCCTCGTCCAGTACGCCACGGCCCGCATCGGCGCCGTCATGGTCAACATCAATCCGGCCTACCGGGCCCACGAGCTGAAGTACGTGCTCGACCAGGCCGGGATCTCCCTCCTGATCGCCTCGCTCGCCCACCGCACCAGCGACTACCGGGCGCTCGTCGGGCAGGTCCGGGCCGGCTGCCCCGCGCTGCGGGCCGTCCACTACATCGGCGACCCGTCCTGGGAGGAGCTGACGCGCGCCGCGGACGCGGTGACCGCCGAACAACTCGTCGGACGTGAGGCGGAGTTGTCCTGTGAAGACCCGATCAACATCCAGTACACCTCAGGCACCACCGGCTTCCCGAAGGGTGCGACGCTCTCCCACCACAACATCCTCAACAACGGGTACTCCGTCGGGGAGATGGTGGCCTACACCGAGCACGACCGGGTCTGCCTGCCGGTGCCGTTCTTCCACTGCTTCGGCATGGTCATGGGGAACCTCGGCATCACCTCGCACGGCGCCTGCATCGTGATCCCCGCCCCGGCCTTCGAGCCCGCCGCCGTGCTGGCCGCCGTGCAGGAGGAGCGCTGCACCTCGCTCTACGGGGTGCCCACCATGTTCATCGCGGAGCTCGATCTGCCCGGCTTCTCCTCGTACGACCTCTCCTCGCTCCGCACCGGGATCATGGCCGGGTCACCCTGCCCGGTCGAGGTGATGAAGAGGGTCGTCGCGGAGATGCACATGGAAGAGGTCTCGATCTGCTACGGCATGACGGAGACCTCTCCGGTGTCCCTCCAGACGCGGCGGGACGACGATCTGGAGCGTCGTACGGGCACGGTCGGCCGTGTGATGCCGCACATCGAGGTGAAGGTGACCGACCCCGCGACCGGGGTGACGCTGCCGCGCGGTGAGGCCGGCGAGCTGTGCACCCGTGGGTACAGCGTGATGCTCGGCTACTGGGACCAGCCGGATCGGACGGCCGAGGTCGTCGACGCGGGACGGTGGATGCACACGGGGGACCTCGCGGTGATGCGGGAGGACGGATACGTCCAGATCGTGGGCCGGATCAAGGACATGATCATCCGCGGGGGCGAGAACGTCTATCCGCGCGAGATCGAGGAATTCCTCTACGGCCATCCCAAGATCGCGGACGTCCAGGTCGTGGGCGTTCCCGACGACGTGTACGGCGAGGAGATCCTGGCCTGTGTGATTCCCCGCGACCTCGCGGACCCGCCGACCCTGGAAGAGGTGGCGGCCCACTGTCGCGAGCAGTTGGCCCACTACAAGATCCCGCGCGCGTTGCGCATCCTGGAGGCGTTCCCGATGACGGTGAGCGGGAAGGTCCGGAAGGTCGAACTGCGGGAGGGGTACGGCGCGTAACTCAGGGCCGGGTGCCGGAGGCCGTTGCGCGACCGAGGGGTCAGGCGGCCTGGATGACGCCGGAACCGATGCCCTGGGTGGCCGCCGCCCACTCGATGAGCAGTACCTCGTACTCCGCGGCCTCCACCGGCGTCCAGTCCTGGCCCGCCCGCGCGTCCACGAGTGCGCGGATGGCGTCGTTCGCCTCGACGGCGGACGGGTGTGCGGGCTGGGTCAGGAAAACGGGGGTGGAGTGGGTGGGATGCCGAGGAGTTAAGACCATGCCTTCACTCTACGTCCTCATACTGACAACAGGCCGAACATATGAGGCCAGGGGGGTACAGGTGACCGAAATCATCCTGTGGGGACTCGGCGGGCCTGCGGGAGGGCCTGTGATGTGACGTGCCGTCAGGGACCGATGCTGACCAACTCGTCGGCGGATCCGTTGACGGGCTGCGGTGTGCCCGTGAGGTCCAGGGCGAACAGGGGGATGGCAAGCCCGTCCGCCCGTGAGCGGGCCTCGTCGGTGTAACCCGCCAGCGAGAAGAGCACGCTGGACACGGAGGAGTTGAGTGCGTTGAGCCATAAGCACTCGACGTCGCGGACGGCGGTCGGTCGGATCGTCGTGTCGACCTGGGCGATGAGGCCGGCGGCTCTGAGGTCGATCCGGGACGTGGGCCGCGCCTCGGGCTGCACCACGTCGCGGTAGCCCAGCCATCGCAGATACAGCGCGGCCGTGCTCACCGCGTCGCGGGCGGTGCGTATCACCAGGGGACGGAACGACGGGCGCGGATGGGCGGCCGTGCGTGGCAGCGGTATGTGGGAGGGGCCGGAAGCGGCGGGTGGCGCGACTCGGTTCGTGGCGACAGGGCGTACGGGGATCCGCAGTACCGCGCCGCAGGGGCAGCAGAGCTCGGGGTGAGGCCACTGGTCGTGCCGCCCGCAGGAGTGGCAGCGCACGCTCACCCAGTCGTCGTTCCACGTGCGGTGGGTGATGGGCACGGCCGGGGCGCCGCGCATGAGCGGCGGGGCGGTCGGCGAGCCGCAGGGGCAGGGGTACACCGGCGTGATGTAGGCGTGGTCCCGGTGGCAGACCGGGCAGCGCACCGGTACGGACTCCACGTGCCGCCCCTTTCCTCGCCGCTCCCGCGGCGGTCGCGTTCCGTCCCCCATCGTCTACCAGGAGCGACCGTCCGGGGAGGGGAACGGAGCACTCCGCCGTATGTCCGGTGCCCCTTTTCCGCCCTCCCTTGACGACTGCGTGAGGCGCCTCTAAGTTGATTCCGTATAGCAGAAGTGAACTTCCATTATGCGGAATTGGTGCTCTCAGGTGGCGCGACAGAGCCCGACTCCACCAGGTCCGAGCAGGAGCACTCATGCCTCGTATGACCGCTGCCCGAGCGGCAGTTGAGATCCTCAAGCGCGAAGGCGTCAGCAACGCGTTCGGTGTGCCCGGTGCGGCGATCAACCCGTTCTACGCGGCTCTCAAGGCGTCCGGCGGGGTCCATCACACCCTCGCCCGTCATGTCGAGGGCGCTTCCCACATGGCCGAGGGGTACACGCGTGCCGCGGCCGGGAACATCGGCGTCTGCATCGGTACGTCGGGGCCCGCCGGCACCGACATGATCACCGGCCTGTACTCCGCCATCGCCGACTCGATCCCGATCCTCTGCATCACCGGCCAGGCGCCGACCGCCGTTCTCCACAAGGAGGACTTCCAGGCCGTCGACATCGCGTCGATCGCCGCCCCGGTGACCAAGGCCGCGACGACCGTCCTGGAGGCCGCGCAGGTCCCGGGCGTCTTCCAGCAGGCCTTCCACCTGATGCGCACGGGCCGGCCCGGACCGGTCCTCGTCGACCTGCCCATCGACGTCCAGCTCACCGAGATCGAGTTCGATCCCGAGCTGTACGAGCCCCTGCCCGTCCACAAGCCCGCCGCGACCCGCAGGCAGATCGAGCGAGCCGTCGAGATGCTCAACGCCTCGGAGCGGCCGCTGCTCGTCGCGGGTGGCGGCATCATCAACGCGGACGCCTCCGCGCTGCTGGTGGAGTTCGCCGAGCTGACCGGCGTGCCTGTCGTCCCCACCCTGATGGGCTGGGGCGTCCTGCCCGACGACCACCGGCTGAACGCGGGCATGGTCGGCCTGCAGACCTCGCACCGCTACGGCAACGCGAACTTCCTGGAGTCCGACTTCGTCCTCGGCATCGGCAACCGCTGGGCGAACCGGCACACCGGCAAGCTCGACGTCTACACGCGGGGCCGCACTTTCGTCCACGTGGACATCGAACCGACCCAGCTGGGCAGGATCTTCGCCCCGGACCTCGGCATCGCCTCCGACGCGAAGGCGGCCCTCGAGCTCTTCGTCGAGGTGACACGGGAACTCAAGGAGGCCGGAAGGCTGAAGGACCGCTCGGAGTGGGCGGCCTCCACCCAGGAGCGCCGGGCCACGCTGCAGCGCCGGACGCACTTCGACGACGTGCCGCTGAAGCCCCAGCGCGTGTACGAGGAGATGAACCGGGCGTTCGGCCCCGAGACCCGCTACGTGAGCACCATCGGCCTCTCCCAGATCGCCGGCGCGCAGATGCTGCACGTCTACCGGCCGCGGCACTGGATCAACTGCGGCCAGGCCGGTCCCCTCGGCTGGACGATCCCGGCCGCGCTGGGTGTCGCCACCGCGGACCCGGACGGCTCCGTCGTCGCCCTCTCCGGCGACTACGACTTCCAGTTCATGCTGGAGGAGCTCGCGGTCGGGGCGCAGCACCGCATCCCCTACGTCCACGTGCTGGTGAACAACTCCTACCTGGGGCTCATCCGTCAGGCGCAGCGCAACTTCGACATCGACTTCCAGGTCAACCTGCAGTTCGAGAACCTCAACTCCCCGGAGCTGGGCGTCTACGGCGTGGACCACGTCAAGGTCGTCGAGGGCCTGGGCTGCAAGGCGATCCGGGTCACCGAGCCGGACCAGCTGCTGCCCGCCTTCGAGGAGGCGAAGAAGCTCGCGGCCGAGCACCGGGTGCCCGTCGTCGTCGAGGCGATCCTGGAGCGGGTCACCAACATCTCGATGAGCGGGACGGACATCGCTTCCGTCAACGAGTTCGAGGACGTGGCGACCGAGCCCGGACACGCCCCGACGGCGATCCGTCCGCTGACGGTCTCCTGACCCGCGGCCACCGCCCGGCCCGCGGCCCGGCCCGCCCGTCCCCACCGGGGAACGACGCGGCCGGGCCGCGGTGGGTGGACGAGGGCGGACCGGCCGGAGCGCTGCTCAGTCCCAGGTCTCCACGGACCTGCCGTCCTTGGACACGCTGAAGTAGTCCACGGCGGACAACTCCAGCCGGAACACCATGCCGTGACGTGCGCGGACATCCGCCACCGTCGTAGACGCGGGCTCGCGCAGATGCCGGCTCACGGGAGGATCACCCGCCGTCGGCAGGGCGGGTTCCTCGGCCCGGGTCGGTGAGTCGCCGCGCACGGTGTCCCAGGACAGGGTCTGCGAGGGGTCGGACACCTGGGCCGGTTCCGGCGTGCCCGGGCCCGTCGGGTTCGGGCCGCGGCCCTCGTAGTACGCGACGAGACGCCTGCGGTGGTCGTCGTGACCGAACGGGATCGTGCCCGCCGCCCCACCACCAGCGGCTGGCTTCTTGTCGCCCGCGGTGAAGATTCCCTCCAGGACGGTGCCGATCCGCTTCGGATCGGCACCGTAGTACGCGCTCACGCGCAGCGTGCACCTGATCCTGTAGCGGTCGTCGTCGGAGGACGAGAGCCACTCCTCGGCCGCACCGCCCGCGCACGTGTCGTCCAGGGTGACCAGGCCGAGGGTGAGCGGCGTCTTCCTGTCGTACGCGCGCACGACGGACCTGAGATGCTCCTCGGCTCCCTCACGGGATTGCCGCGCCCGGGTGCCTCCGGCGAGTTCGCGTACCTCCTCGGGATCGGTGGCACCGTCCTGCGCGTAACAGCCGGTGAGGGCGAGGAACACGCTGAGCGGGAGCGACAATGCGGCACGGACACGGGTCTTGGTCATACGGCCAGTCTCGCCGCGCGGACGGCGGCGTCCATCCGCCCGCGTACTCATCCGGCCGAGCCGGGGTCCGGCGGCCCGCCTGCCACGAGGACATGGACGACGACCGGCCGAGGTGTCCGGGAGGCCGGTGGCCCGGTGCGCCTCATGGAGCGACATCCGGCGCACGGGTGCCCCCGCCCACCATCCGTCGCGGCCGGATCGCGTCCTACCGGAAGCCGTGACTCGGCCCGATCCTTGGCCCATGGGGGACATCGAGAACACCGCGTCCTGCCCGGACCGTCCCGACGGTGACACCGGCCGGCACACGGCAGCCTGGCAGGTGCTCCTCGAAGGCGCCACCGCCCCGCGGCCACCGGCCCTGCCGGAGTGCCCGTTCTGCGACCTGCGGCAGGACCGGTACGCCACCTCGTACGCCGGGCACTGGGTCCTCCTCGAACCCCGCATCCTCGTCCCGGCCCATACCGTGCCCCCGCGGCGGCGCTGGATCATCACCTCGACCGGGACCGCCATGAACCTTTGGGACGCGGAGCCGCTCCCCGGCGCCCTGTGCCGCATCCCGCACCGCATCGCCTGCCCCCGTCTGGAGCCGGAGGACCACTGGCCTTGGGTGACGGCTCTGCGGCAGCACAACCTGCAGCGCACGCAACGCCTGTTCGAGCTTCCGGAGCAGGGCCTTCCGGACACAGGGTGACCCCGCGGCCGTCGGACATGAACGGGTTCCCGGCACACGGAACAGGGGTGCGGTGCACGCCGACCGGCGTACACCGCACCCCTGTTGCGTTCACAGTGACCGCGACGGCGGACCTGGGTGCGGGAGGCCGGCTCCTTCAGGTCTGGAGCGGGCCTCCCGGCCCTTCGCCACCGCACTGGCGTCGTCCGCCGCCGCGGTCCCGTCCTGCCGGTGCCGCACGCTGCCCCTCGTCCGGGTGCGCGGCACGGGCAGGGCCCTGGGAAGAAGGCTCAGTCCTCGCGCAGGGCGCGGACCGCCTCCTCCACGCGCCGGCCGTAGTCGGCGTCGGCACCGCCCAGCGAGTCGGCGACCGTGGAGAAGCGGATGAACGTCTCGGTGCGGCGGCCCACCTCGGAGAGGAAGTCGGCGCGGGTGAAGCCGGTGACGTCGTCCGTCACCTCGAAGTAGCCGTACGCGCCCGAGCCGCGGGCGTGGACCACGCGCTCCGGGATGCGCTCACGGTTGAAGCGGGCGAGCTTCTCCAGCAGGTGCTGGTCCTGGAGGAGGACCGGCCCGCCGGCGCCGGCCGTGGCGGAGTTCTGGTTGTCGGCGACCGGGGCGCCTGACTCGGTCGTGAGCACACGCTGGGACATGGAGGCCATCCGTACGGGGCTGCTGACGGCTTCAGGAGCGTAGATAAGCCGGGAACGGTGCGTCAACAGTTTGTTGAAATTGGAGGAGTGGGTTCCGGGTCGCGGCGGCACCTGGGCGCGACAGGACAGGTGTCAGCGCCGCCGCGACCCGGAGTTCAGGGGGGCCTTGGAAGGGGCCGGGGTGTCAGACCTGGGAGCCGGACAGCCGCTCGACCGAGCGCAGCAGCGCCGAGTGGTCGAGCCCGCCGTCGCCCTGGGCGCGCAGCGAGGCGACCAGCTGGGCCACGACCCCGCCGACGGGCAGGGCCGCGCCGACGTTGCGGGCGGCGTCCGTCACGATTCCCATGTCCTTGTGGTGCAGGTCGATCCGGAAGCCCGGAGCGAAGTCACGCTTGAGGAAGTTGTCCTTCTTACGCGTCAGTACCGTCGAGCCCGCGAGGCCGCCGTTCAGGACGTCCAGCGCGGCGCCGAGGTCCACGCCGGACTTCTCGAGGAAGACCACGGCCTCGGCGCAGGCCTGGATGTTGACCGCGACGATCAGCTGGTTGGCTGCCTTCACCGTCTGGCCGGAGCCGTGGGGGCCGCACAGCACGATCGTCCTGCCCAGCGCCTGGAGCAGGGGCTGCGCGGTGTCGAAGTCCGTCTGCTCGCCGCCGACCATGACGGACAGGACGGCCTCGATGGCGCCGGCCTCGCCGCCGGAGACCGGGGCGTCCAGGACACGGATGCCCTTCTCCTTCGCCTTCTCGGCCAGGTCCACGGAGGTCTGCGGGGTGATCGACGACATGTCGATCAGCAGGGTGCCCCGGCGGGCGTTCTCCAGGATGCCGTCCGGACCGTACGCGATCGCCTCGACCTGTGGGGATGCGGGGACCATCGTGACGACGACGTCGGCGTCCCGCACCGCGTCGGCGATCGAGGCGGCGCCCCGTCCGCCCGCCGCGACGAGCCGCTCGATCTTGTCCTGCTCCAGGGTGTAACCGGTCACCTGGTATCCGGCCTTGATGAGGTTCTCGGACATGGGGGAGCCCATGATGCCGAGGCCGATCCAGGCGACCTTGGGGAGGTTGCTGCTCATGTGGGTGCCTTCCGGTAAACGTGTGTGCGTGGGGCGGGGCCCTCAGCGGGCCGGCCGGTGCCCGGCCGCGAGCCATGCGAACGACTCGGCGCTCGGACGGCCGCCCGGCTTGTACTCCAGGCCGACCCAGCCGTCGTAACCGGCCTCGGTCAGCTCGTCGAGGAGCCTCTCCAGCGGGAGCGAGCCGGTGCCGGGCGCGCCGCGCCCCGGGTTGTCGGCGATCTGGACGTGGCCGGTCTTCGAGGCGTAAGCCTTGATCACCTGGCTGAGGTCCTCGCCGTTCATCGACAGGTGGTACAGGTCGAGCAGGAACGCGGCGTTGCCCAGGCCCGTCGCCTCGTTGACGCGGTCGACGACCTCGATGCCGGCCGGTGCGCTCACCAGCGGGTAGAGCGGCGACTCCGTGACGTTGAGGGTCTCGACCAGGAGGGTCGCCCCGATCCGGTCGGCCGCGCGGGCGGCCAGGACCAGGTTCTCCAGGGCGAGTTCGTCCTGTACGGCGGGGTCCACGCCTTCGACGCGGTTGCCGTACAGGGCGTTGAGCGCCGTGCAGCCGACCGAGGCGGCGAAACCGGCCGCCACCTCGATGTTGGCGCGGAAGCGGTCCGACTCCGCGCCTGGCACCGAGACCGCGCCGCGGTCGGGGCCGGGCAGGCGGCCCGCGTAGAAGTTCAGTCCCACCAGCTGCGTTCCCGCGTCGTCGAGCGCCTTCTTCAGGGCGTCGAGCTCGGCCTGCGCCGGGGTGGGGGTCTCGATCCAGGGCCACCAGAGCTCGACCGCGGTGAAGCCTGCCGCGGCTGCCGCCGCCGGGCGCTCCAGGAGCGGGAGTTCGGTGAAGAGGATCGAGAGGTTCACATCGAAGCGCTGGTCCGAGAAACCCATTCTGCACTCCTTCCGTATTGCGGAAGTTACTTTCTACTTAACGGAAGATTGCCCGGCAGGTGACAGGACTGTCAAGAGGCCGCCCGGATTTCCGGACACATCCGAGCGGGGTGGAGGCCGACCGGCGAGCCTGCGGGCCCCGGGTCCGGGCCCGCAGGCCCCCGCGCGTACGTGCCATAGGGTCGGAGTGAGCCGTGCGAGCCGATGGATGCGGCGGGACATGAGGGAGGCACCGTGCGCTTGAGGGTGGAATTCACCACCGAGCCGTTCGATCTCGACGAGGCACCCGCTCACGCGGTCGTGGCCCGGGAGGTCATCCAGGCGGCCGACCTCGACGCCGTCGACGTGGGCCCTTTCGGGAACACGGCCGAGGGGGGTGCCGACCAGGTCCTCACGGCTGTGGACTCCCTGCTGCGCAAGGCCCTGGCCTCCGGTGCCACCAGGGTCTCCCTCCAGGTCAACGTGATCGGGGAGGACACCCCGTGACCGAACCGGCCGACCACCCCCTGGTCTCCGCGGTGAAGCCGCTCGTCGACGCCATGGGCGCCGAACTGCTGGACCCGGAACAGGCCGCCGACGACGACGTGGTCCTCGCCTGGGAGGGCTCGGACGTCATCGCCGTACGGCTGCCGCAGCTCTCGGAATCGCTGGACCACATCCTGGCCGCGATGGAGCGACGGCACGGGATGCCGCTCGCCGGCCTGGACAGGAAGGCCAAGCAGGGCGTGGTGCGGACCCTGGAGGCGCGCGGTGCCTTCTCCGTGCGACATGGTGTGGAGACGGTGGCCGGTGCGCTCGGTGTCAGCCGTTTCACCGTCTACAACTACTTGAACCGGGATGATTCCGCCAAGGGTGAGTAGTCGAGCGCAATGCGGGTGGATGCCGTCGTCCGGGACCTCGGGCGGCGGCATCATCTGTTCGCGGAATTTCAACAAACTGTTGACGTGGTGTTGCGAAGGGCGTTAGCTATCCGCAGCCCGACGACGCACAGCGAAATACGGCCACGGAGGCTCCCGTGACTTCGAGCTCGACACCGGGCCTCGCCCGGTTCAACACCCTGGCGGCCGGCGAGGCCACAGCCGCGCTGCACGAGGTGTGTGCCAGTGCGGCGTGGGGAGACTTCGTCCTCGCCCACCGGCCCTACGCCGACGTGGAAGCCCTTCTCTCCGCGAGTGACGCCGCCATGGCCGAACTCTCGGCGCAGGACCTGGCCGAGGCGATGGCGGGCCACCCGCCCATCGGCCGCCCGAAGCCCGGGGACCCGGCCTCGGCCCGTGAGCAGCGGGGCATGGCCGGGGCGTCCGAGGACCTCAGGACCGAGATGCTCGAACTGAACCTCGCCTACCAGGAGCGGTTCGGGCACGTCTTCCTGATCTGCGCCACCGGCGCCACCGGTGAGCAGCTGCGTGACGCGGTGAAGTCCAGGATCGGGAACTCGCCCGGTGAGGAGCGCGGACACGTGCGCACCGAACTGGGCAAGATCAACCGCATCCGGCTGACCCGCCTCGTGCAGAACTCCCCAGAACAAGGAGTGTGACGGTCTTGAGCACCGACACCACCGCATCGGTGTCCACCCACATCCTGGACACCAGCATCGGCCGCCCCGCCGCAGCCGTCGCCGTCTCGCTCGCCGCACGCCGCGGCAGCGGTGACTACGTGGCACTCGGCGGATCCGTGACCGACGCGGACGGGCGCTGCAAGGACCTGCCGGCACTGCCGGAAGGCACCACCCACGTGCGGCTCGCGTTCGACACCGAGTCGTACTTCACAGCCAAGAAGCAAGCCGAGGCGCAGCAGGACGCCCCCCGCGTAAGGGACAGCGGCGCGTTCTTCCCGGAGGTGGCGATCGCGTTCGCCGTCACCCCGGGCGAGCACTTTCACGTACCGCTGCTGCTCAACCCGTTCGGCTACTCCGTTTACCGAGGGAGCTAGCAGACAATGCCCACGATTCTCGGCCAGAACCAGTACGGCAAAGCAGAGAACCGCGTCGTCAGGATCGTGCGGGACGGCGACACCCACCACATCAAGGACCTGAACGTCTCGGTCGCGCTCTCCGGCGACATGGACGACGTCCACTACTCCGGCTCCAACGCCAGTGTCCTGCCGACGGACACCACCAAGAACACGGTGTTCGCCTTCGCCAAGGAACACGGTATCGAGTCGGCCGAGCAGTTCGGCATCCACCTCGCGCGGCACTTCGTCACCTCGCAGGAGCCGATCAGGGTCGCCCGCATCCGGATCGAGGAGTACGGCTGGGAACGCATCGCGACCTCGGACGGCAACTCGAAGTTCATCGGCGCCGACGAGGTCAAGCACTCCTTCGTCCGCAAGGGCCAGGAGACCCGCGTCGCCCAGATCACCTTCGACGGGGCGAAGTGGGAGGTCGTCTCCGGCCTCAAGGACCTCACCGTCTTGAACTCCACCAACTCCGAGTTCTGGGGCTACGTCAAGGACAAGTACACGACGCTGAAGGAGGCGTACGACCGCATCCTCGCGACCGACGTCTCCGCCCGGTGGCGGTACAACTGGACCAGCGACGAGGAGCGCATGCCCAACTGGGAGAAGTCCTACGAGCAGACGCGGGGGCACATGCTCCAGGCCTTCGCGGAGACGTACTCCCTCTCGCTCCAGCAGACCCTCCACCAGATGGGTTCGCGCATCATCAACAACCGCAGCGAGATCGACGAGATCCGCTTCTCCCTGCCGAACAACCACCACTTCCTCGTCGACCTGGAGCCTTTCGGCCTCAAGAACGACAACGAGGTCTACTTCGCGGCCGACCGTCCGTACGGCCTCATCGAGGCGACGGTGCTCCGGGACGGCGTCGAGCCGAAGATCCCGGTCGACATGACCAACCTCTGACGCGGAGCTGAACCGGCCCCCGCCCCCGGCCGGGCGGGCGCCGGTCATCCCGGAGGGGAGCGGCATCCGGACCCTGGCCGGGGCCGGGCTCGACCACGGCTCTCTCGTGGCGGCTGTACTCGGCGCGGGCATCACCCCGCTCGCGGCACCCGTCTTCCACGCCGGATTCCCCTCCTGGACGCAGACCGTGCTCGGCTCCGGAATCAGTGCGGGAACGCTCGTGGCGGTCCTGCTCAACCTGTTCCTCCACCATCTCGGCACCCACAGCCGTAACGCTGTGGCACTCAAATCCCCCTAGGGTCCTGCCGTGCCCACATCGCCAGAGTCAGAAGAAGGAAGCACCATGGCAGCTTCGGCGGACCTCAGGCCCACGCAACGCATCGTCATCGAGAACTGTTCGATCGCCACGGTCGACGCCCAGGACACGGAGTACGCCTCGGGACACGTCGTCGTGGCGGGCAACCGCATCGAGTCCGTCGGCGCGGGGAGCGCACCGCAGGGACTCACCGACGTCGTACGCCGGATCGACGGCACCGGACACCTCGTCACACCCGGTCTGGTCAACACGCATCACCACTTCTACCAGTGGATCACCCGGGGCCTCGCGACCGACCGCAACCTCTTCGACTGGCTCGTCGCGCTGTACCCGACGTGGGCGCGCATCGACGAGCCGATGGCCCGTACCGCCGCACAGGGCTCGCTCGCCATGATGGCCCGCGGCGGTGTCACCACCGCGATGGACCACCACTACGTGTACCCCCGCGGCTCCGGCGACCTGTCCGGCGCGATCATCGGTGCCGCCCGCGACATGGGTGTGCGGTTCACCCTCGCCCGCGGCTCCATGGACCGCAGCCAGAAGGACGGTGGTCTGCCGCCGGACTTCGCCGTGGAGACCCTCGACGGCGCCCTCGCGGCGACCGAGGCGACCATCGACGAGCACCACGACGTCTCCTTCGACGCGATGACACGGATCGCCGTCGCGCCCTGCTCGCCTTTCTCCGTGTCGACCGAACTTCTCGAACAGGGAGCTGAGTTGGCACGCCGTCGCGGTGTGCGGCTGCACACGCACGGTTCGGAGACCGTCGAGGAGGAGCAGTTCTGCAAGGAACTGTTCGGCATGGGCCCGACCGACTACTTCGAGTCCACCGGCTGGCTCGGCGACGACGTGTGGATGGCGCACTGCGTCCACATGAACGACTCCGACATCGCCGCCTTCGCGCGCACCGGCACCGGCGTCGCCCACTGCCCCTCCTCCAACGCCCGCCTCGCCGCGGGCATCGCACGCGTCCCCGACATGCTCGCCGCCGGCGTCCCGGTCGGCCTCGGTGTCGACGGCACCGCCTCCAACGAGTCCGGCGAACTGCACACCGAACTGCGCAACGCCCTCCTCATCAACCGTCTCGGTGCCCACCGTGAGAAGGCGCTCGACGCGCGCCAGGCGCTGCGACTGGGCACCCACGGCGGAGCCAGGGTCCTCGGCCGTGCCGACGAGATCGGCTCGCTGGAGCCGGGCAAGCTCGCCGACCTGGTGCTGTGGAAGCTGGACACCCTGGCCCACGCCTCCATCGCCGATCCGGTGACCGCCCTGGTCTTCGGCGCAGCGGCCCCCGTGACCCTCTCCCTGGTCAACGGCAGACCCGTCGTCGAGGACAACCGCCTCACCACGGTGGACGAGGACACCATCGCGCGGGCGACCCGCGACGAGGCCAGGCGCCTCGCGCAGATCGCCGCCGGGGCCTGAGGCCCCGCACCCCCATGAACAGGCCGGCCGAGGGGGACGGCCCTCGGCCGGCCGCTGCGGACCCGTGAAGGCCCGCAGCAGCCCGTGCGGTGCGCGTACGAGCCGTACCGCGGCAACGCCACCGCCGACCACTACGGCTCGATGACCAACATCACCATGGCCGCCGTCACCCTCGTCATCGTGCTCGCCCTGCGCAAGCTGCTGCGGGGATTCCTCCAGCAGATCGCGATCCTGCTCGGTCTCGTCGTCGGCACCCTGATCGCGATCCCTGCCGGTATCACCGACTTCGGGGCGCTCGGCGACGCCGATCTGGTCGGCTTCCCGACGCCGTTCCACTTCGGCGCACCGCAGTTCGAGATCGCGGCCATCGTCTCCATGCGCATCGTGATGCTCGTCTGCATGACCGAGTCGACCGCCGACATGCTCGCACTCGGCAAGATCGTCGGCCGCCCGGCCGACGAGCGGACCATCGAGGGCGGTCTGCGCGCCGACACCCTGGGCAGTGCCGTCAGCCCGCTCTTCAACGGCTTCATGTGCAGTGCCTTTGCCCAGAACATCGGGCTGGTCGCGATGACCAGGGTCCGCAGCCGGTTCGTCGTCGCCGCGGGCGGTGTCATCCTGGTGCTGCTCGGCCTGGTTCCGGTCGCCGCGTCCGTCATCGCCCTCGTCCCGCTGCCGGTCCTCGGCGGCGCCGGGATAGTGCTCTTCGGGTCGGTATCGTCGCGGCGGCCGTCGGCGTCGGCCTCATACCGATCGCCGCGCCGGACTTCTACCACGCCTTCCCCGAGGACACGCTCGTGGTCCTGGACTCGGGCATCTCCACCGGCTGCGTCGTGGCGATCGTTCTGAACCTGGCCTTCAACCACTGGGGCCGGTAGCCGGAGGCCGAGGCCGGCACACAGCCGAAGGACCCGATGGCCGTACCCGTGGCCCACTGACCCACCGGTGCGCGTACGGGAACCCTCGCGGACACCGCGTACGCGCACCGGGTCGCCGGTGTCAGCCGATGTGGAAGGCGTCGCCGTAGACGTGCCAGTCCAGCGGCGGATCGAGGTTCAGATTCCCGGCGCGCAGGAAGACGCGCTGGGCCGTGTCCACCCGGCTGGTGTCCGAGTGGGCCTCCTCCTGCCTCATCGCCCAGACCCGCGCGTCCAGGAACGCGTCGAGGTAGGCGACCTCGTCACCGCCCTGCGACGGCGGCCGGGCCTGCGACAGGGCCCGCTCGCGGATGGCCCAGAAACCCGTGCTGTCCCCGCCGCCACCGTGCATGACGATGGCGTCGTAGTACGCGAACTGCCCCAGCGTCCCGATGCCGTCGGCCTTGCCCTGACGCACCGCCGGGTCGAAGTACACACGGTCACGCTCGTCGTTCTGCGCCCGCTGGAAGGCGGGGTCGGACGCCGCCCTGGCCCAGGCCCCGGTGAATCCGGGGTCGAGCCCGTCGTGCGAATCGGTGCCGTCTACCTCGCGCAGGGCGGGCAGGTAGCTGGCCAGCGCGTTGCCGGGGACGCGCTCGGTGTACAGCTCGACCAGGTCGAGCATGTCTCCGGTGCCGGAGCAGAACCCGATGATGCCGGCGGTGTATCCGCGGCCGTCGTCGATGTCCTCGATGTAGCCGTACTGGGCCTTCCAGTCCAGCGTCGAGTTCTCGGCGCTGGACACCAGTTGCATCGCGATGTCCTTCTTCGCGGGATCGTCGAGTCCGGTCGCGGCTGCCTCCAGGTGTGACACCGACGGCGTGGGGGCGGCGTCGGCCTGGGCGGTCGCCGGAATCGCCGTGAAGGTCAGCCCGAGGGCCAGCACGGCGAATCCGACGCTGCGGGTGAGTCGGGTGGTGCGACGCGAGGTGCTGGTGTGGGGGTGATGCACCGGTCCTCCAAAAGGAGTTCGTCGTTCCGATGTTCTGTTAGGAAACTTTCCTACCAGAGGTCGGAGCGCGTGGTAACCTCCCGTGCACCCATGACCATCGGTCGTCAGTTCCCGTCGATGCGGAAGTGCTCCCCGTAGACCTTCCACGCCAACGGGGTCTCCAGCTGCAGTTTTCCCTGGCGGACGAAGACGCGTTGCGCGGTTTCCACCCGGCTGGTGTCGCTGTGCGAGGGCTCTCTCCGGATGGCCGCCACCCGGGCGTCCAGGAACGCGTTCAGGTACGTCTCCTCGTCCCCTCCCTCGGCGGGGGTGTCCTGCTCGGCGAGGGCCTGGGCGCGTATCGTGCGGAAGCCGACGGTGCCCGCCGAGTCGGCGCCACCGTGCATCACGTAGGCGTCGTAGTAGATGAACTGGCCGAGCGCGCTCAGCCCGTCGGCCTCGGCCCGCTCGACCGCGGGGTCGAAATAGGTGTGGTCCCGCTCGGCGTCCTGGGCCGACCGGAAGAGCGGGTCGTCCGCCGCCTTTACCCACGCCGAGGTGTAGGCGTCGCCCAGCCCTTCGTGCGAGTCGCCGCCCCGGACCGCGCGCAGGGCGGGCAGGAAGGGCTCCAGGCCGTTGCCGGGGCGCTTGGCCGTATAGCGCTCGACCACCTTCAGCATGTCTCCGGTGCCGGAGCAGAACCCGATGATGCCGGCGGTGTATCCGCGGCCGTCGTCGATGTCCTCGATGTAGCCGTACTGGGCCTTCCAGTCCAGCGTCGAGTTCTCGGCGCTGGACACCAGGCGCATCGCGATGTCCTTCTTCGCGGGATCGTCGAGCCCTTTCTCCGAGGAGCCGGTACCGGAGGCGGAACAGCCGGTCAGGACGAGGACCGCAGCCGCGGCGAGGGCGAGACGTCTGTGCTTCACGCACCAAGCGTGCCAGGCCGGGGGCCGGGGCCGGCCGGGGCGAGACGCCTGTAGCGTTCGGGATATGGAAGATCAGTCTGTTGTGGACGTCGGCGATGTGCGGCTGGCGTACCGGACCTGGGGCGACCCGTTCGGTTCCCCCGTGGTCCTGTTGCACGGCCTGGGCGGCTCGTCCCTGAGCTGGGAGGCGGTGGGCGGCCTGCTCGGCGAGGAGTGGCGGGTGTACGCCGTCGACCTGCGCGGCCACGGCGAGAGCGACTGGCCGGACGAGTACAGCTTCGAGCAGATGCGGGACGACGTCCTGGAGTTCCTCGACGCCTGCGAGCTCGACCGGGTCGGCCTCGTCGGCCACTCGATGGGCGGAGTGGTCGCGTATCTGCTGGCGGAGGAGCACGCGGACCGCGTGGAGCGGCTGGTGCTGGTGGAGACCCCGCCGCCGTTCCCGGGACAACTGGTCGCCGGCGGCCACCCGGGCGGCCCGGTGGACTACGACGAGAACGCCGTGGACGAGGTCCGGGCCCAGATCGCAGATCCGGATCCCCGGTGGGCGGAGGAGCTCGGGCAGATCGTCGCCCCGACGATGATGATCGCGGGGGGCCCGGAGAGCACCATGCCGCAGGGCAGGCTCGCCGACATGGCTTCGCTCATCCCCGACTGCCGGCTCATCACCCTGGGCGGCGGTCACCACGTGCACAAGAGGCACGCGGACCAGGTGGCCCAGCAGATCACCGAGTTCTTCACCAGCTGACGGGTACCGCGCGGCGTGGCCGGGGCGCCCCGGGCCGACGGCGAGCTCGCCGCCGGCCCGGGGCCCGGCCGCGCCACGTGGGTCCCCGTGACGCGGCGTCCGGCACGCCGTGCGGGGTCGGTGTGACGCCGTCACGCCGTGCCGGGCCGGTGTCACATCGTCATGCCGGAGTGCATGCCCTTCGTTCCACCCGTTCCCATGGCCCCGTTCATGGCCATCGACATGGCGTGGATCTCGTGGACCGCCGGCGGCATGATCACGAACGGCCGCATCATCCCCTCGTCCTCGTGCGACATGATGTGGCAGTGGTACATCACCTTGCCGGTCTGGTCGGCGAGGCGTCCGGCCACCGTGACAAGGCTGTTGGCGGTGACCGTGATGGTGTCCTTCCAGCCCGACTCCTCGGGCGCCACGGGCATCTGCGCACCCAGGGTCAGGGGCCTCTTCGTCCGTCCGGCGGCGACGTCCAGGCCCGAACCGTCCAGGGCCTGACGCTCGATGACCTGGAAGTTCATCAGGTGGATGTGCATCGGGTGGTAGATCGGCAGCTCCGCCGGTCCCGCGCTGATGAAGTGCCACTTCTCCCAGGTGCCGGCGGCCGCGAAGAAGGTGGTGGTGTCCTCGAACATGGCGGCCGTACGGCGCAGCGTCCGGGTCCTGCCCGCCATTACTATCTGCACGATGCCGTCCTCGGGCGGCGTGTTCGCCGCCACCTCCTGCATCTCCCAGAGCTGCGGCATCCCGCCGGTCCTGTCGAAGGCCATCATGACGAACCGCTCGGTGGCGTTCGACGGGACGTCGGATGCCTTGAGCTTGCGGAACGATCCTGACAACGTTGTCGGGATAGGGGTCGGCGCGTGTCGCTTCTTGCTGACGCGGAACTGCATGACTTCGGGGTAGGGGATGGCGAAGTCCGGAAGGGGCGCTCCGGGCTGCTGTCCCGCGATGGTGTTGACGAGCTTGAGCCGCTTGCCGGGGAAGGCGGCGAAGTCGATCACCACGTCCGCGCGCTCGGCGGGGGAGAGGGAGATCGCCTCCTCGACGGTCTGCGGCTTCCCGAGGAGGCCCATGTCCGTGCCGATCAGCTTCATCGCGTCGGGCACGGCCTTCCCGGTCTCCTCGTCGACGACGACGAGCCGGTAGATGCGGGTGTCCGATGTGTTGACGACCCGGAAGCGGTAGGCGCGGGCCTCCACTTCGAGGTGCGGCCAGACGACGCCGTTGACCAGGGTGAAGGGAGCGAGGACGGACAGCGCCGACGGCAGCGTGCCGGGTTCTGGGGCGCCGGACCCGCCGATGATCCGCTTGAAGACGACCTGCCCGTTGAGCCGTCCCTTCGTGTCCGTGTCGAAGTTGACGTCCTGGATCGTCAGGGGGATCTCGTAGTCACCGCTGGGCAGGTCCAGCCGTGACTCCTCCTTGTCGCGGATGATGTAGTTGCCCACCAGGCCCGCGGACACGTTGAGCGAGGTCACCGCCATGGCGTGATCGTGGTAGAAGAGGTGCGTCGCCGCCTGGTCGTTGGCGTACTCGGCCAACTGCGTGGAGCCGGGGCCGACTCCGTACTCGGCCGCGCCGTCGTTGATGGCGTTCTGGTGTCCGCCGTGCAGGTGCACTGTCGTCCACGCGGTGAGCTTGTCGACCTCGGGGCGCGGGTACGAGCCCTGGGTGCCCGGGCGGTTGTAGGGCAGCAGGCCGGGGCCGGGGCCCTCGTCGTGCACCCAGACGGCCTTCACCGGCGTGGTGCCGGACAGCTTGTTGTTCCAGGCGATCCGGAACGTGTGCCCCCGCCGCGCCTCGATGGTGGGACCGGGGAAGTGTCCCTTGTAGGTCCACAGGCGGGTGGTGGGCATCTGCGAGTGCAGCCGGAGCCGGGTCTCGACGAGGTCGACCTCCGTGATGCCCTTGTTCCCGGGCCTCAGCGTGGGAGGTATGCGCAGCGGGTCCTCGAACGGTGTCAGCGTCGTGTGTGTCGGCTCGCTCACCCCCGGAAGGGCTTTGGCGGCCAGCACCGCGTCGCTGCCGGAGTCGTTCGAGCGGAGGATGCCGGTTCCCGCTACGGCGACGGCTGCCGTGGTGAAGCCGGCCATGCCCAGAATGGACCGCCTGGACGTGCCTGTCATCTGTCTGCTTGTCCTAAATCAGTATTCGATGCGCGTGAACGCACCCGTGCAGAAGCCGTCATGGCCGCAGTACCGGGATTGGGTGCGGCAGGGAAAGGGCGGCTCGCGTGACCACAGGGGTGCGTGGCGCGGCATGCCCAGGCGAACGGTTCCGGACTTTCGCCGTGATTGTACGATTTTCCTGGTTCCGTTCGGGGGAAGTAGACCATAGAGATGTTGACCGTGCAAATAAAGTGTGGTTTTCGTGGAGAGGGCCCCCGTGTGTCGCGCCCTTGCGGCAGGGGTGGGTCGATAAAGGTCCGGGCATCACGCGGGTGCGGCAGGCTGTGGTGCGTCCGGCGGTCGCCCGTCGGTGGGGGCGAGCGCCCGACCTGCGGTTTTCGGCCCGCCGCCCTGGCCTTCCGTGCTGTGGTTCCGGCGTGTCCGCGTCCGCCTCCAGGCCTCTCCCGCGTCCCGGACTCGCCGTGGGCGTCATGGAACGTTCCGATCCGCCCCCTTGTCCGCACCCTCGTTCGCGTGGGATATAGGTCTGGACCATTCCTCTCGGATGGAAGGCATCACGTGCAACGCCCCCACGCACGCACCGCGTTGGCCTGTTCCGCCGCGCTGCTCACAACCGCGCTCACCTCCTGTGCGGGGTCCGCCGAAGCGGACACCAGGAAGCCGACCGCCCCCCAGGGGGTGACCGCGCAGGCCGGCAGTGCGACCACCGCCCACGTCATGTGGGAGCGGGCCTCCGACGACAGGGGGATCACCGGCTACGACGTCTACCGCGAGGGCGAGAAGGTCGCCACGGTGCCCGCCGCGAAGCTCATGACGGACGTCGACGGCCTGATCGCCTCGACCGCGTACACCTTTACGGTCCGGGCCCGCGACGCCGCGGGGAACCTCTCCGGCCCGAGCGCCGCCGTCCCCGTCACCACGCCCGCTCCGACGCCCGCCGACGATGAACCCCCCACGGCACCCGTCGCGTTGCGGGGAAGGGCGGACGACAGCCGGACGGTCACGCTCTCCTGGGGCGGCTCGACCGACGACCTGGGCGTGACGGCGTACGACATCTACCAGGAGGACGCCAGGATCCACAGCGTCTCCGGCACGCTGACCACGGCCCGGCTCACCGGACTGCGGCCCGGCACGGTCTACACGTTCACCGTGCGGGCCCGGGACGCCGCCGACACGTCGTCACCGGACAGCAACACCCTCGACCTTGCCACCCCGTCCGCTCCCGGCGCCCCCGCGAGCACGGCGCCCACCGGCCTGCGGGCCGAGACGAAGCCGGACGGCGAGGAGTTCCTTGTCGACCTCTCCTGGGACCAGCCGGACACCGGTGGCACGATTCCGGCGTACCAACTCTTCCTGAACGGGAAGATGACGACCACGATCGTCTGGGGCGGCACTCCGCCCGTGGGCCGGGCGACGTACCGGCTCACTCTCGCCGACCCGCCGGGCACCCGCTACTCGCTCAAGATCCGCCCCAAGCTTCCGGACGGGACGTGGGGCGACTTCTCGGCGCAACGGACGGTGGTGCTGCCGGGCTGAGCCCGCCGGGGCGGCCGGGTTGCGCTCACCGGCGCCGGTTCTGCGGTACCCCGGCGAACAGGAACGCCGGCGGTCCGGCGAGCGGAACCACGAGCAGCCTCACCCCGCACCCCCCGTCCGTCGCCCGGCGGGGGGTGTGGTGCTGACGTGCCGTCAATCAGCCCAGCTGCTCGTACGCCGGAAGCGTCAGGAAGTCCGCGTAGTCCTGGTCCAGGGAGACCTGGAGCAGCAGGTCGTGGGCCTGCTGCCACTTGCCGGCCTCGAAGGTCTCGTCGCCGATCTCCGAGCGGATCGCCGCCAGTTCCTCGGCGGCGACCTTGCGGGCCAGGTCCGCCGTGGCGTGTTCGCCGTTCTCGAAGACCACGTCCGCGTTGATCCACTGCCAGATCTGCGAGCGTGAGATCTCGGCGGTGGCCGCGTCCTCCATCAGGTTGAAGATGGCGACCGCACCCATGCCCCGCAGCCAGGCCTCGATGTAGCGGATGCCGACCGCGACCGCGTTGCGCAGGCCGTCGTACGAGGGCTTCGCGTCCAGGGTGTCGATGGCGATCAGGTCGCCCGGCGCCACCGAGACGTCCTCGCGCAGACGGTCCTTCTGGTTGGGCTTCGCGCCGAGGACCGCGTCGAACGAGGCCATCGCGATCGGGACGAGGTCCGGGTGGGCCACCCAGGAACCGTCGAAGCCGTCGTTCGCCTCGCGGTCCTTGTCGGCCTTGACCTTCTCGAAGGCGACCTTGTTGACCTCGGCATCGCGCCGCGACGGGATGAACGCGGCCATGCCGCCGATGGCGTGCGCGCCGCGCTTGTGGCAGGTGCGGACCAGGAGTTCGGTGTAAGCCCGCATGAACGGCGCGGTCATGGTGACGAGGTTGCGGTCGGGCAGGATGAACTTCGAACCGCCGTCGCGGAAGTTCTTGACGATGGAGAAGAGGTAGTCCCAGCGGCCCGCGTTCAGCCCGGAGGCGTGCTCGCGGAGCTCGTAGAGGATCTCCTCCATCTCGTAGGCGGCGGTGATCGTCTCGATCAGGACCGTCGCGCGGACCGTGCCCTGCGGGATGCCGACGTAGTCCTGGGCGAAGACGAAGACGTCGTTCCAGAGGCGCGCCTCCAGGTGCGACTCCGTCTTCGGGAGGTAGAAGTACGGGCCCTTGCCGAGGTCGATCAGGCGCTGCGCGTTGTGGAAGAAGTAGAGGCCGAAGTCGACCAGCGCGCCCGGCACCGGGGTGCCGTCGAGCTGGAGGTGACGCTCGTTCAGGTGCCAGCCGCGCGGGCGCGTGACGACGGTCGCCAGCTCGTCGGCGGGCTTGAGCGCGTACGACTTGCCCGACGTGGCGTCGGTGAAGTCGATGTTCCGGTTGTACGCGTCGATCAGGTTGAGCTGGCCGGTGATCACGTTCTCCCACGTGGGGGCGGACGCGTCCTCGAAGTCGGCGAGCCAGACCTTGGCACCCGAGTTCAGGGCGTTGATCGTCATCTTGCGGTCGGTGGGGCCGGTGATCTCCACCCGGCGGTCGTCCAGCGCGGCCGGGGCCGGTGCGACCTTCCAGGTGCCGTCCGCGCGGATCGCCTCCGTCTCCGGCAGGAAGTCCAGCGTGGAGGTGCGGGCGATCTCGGCCCGGCGCTCACCGCGGAGGGCGAGCAGCTCGTCACGCCGGGGGGTGAACTGCCTGTGCAGCTCGGCCACGAACGCGAGGGCCGCATCGGTCAGGACCTCGTCCTGCCTCGGCAGGGGTTCGGCGTCGACGATGGCCAGCGGGGACGGCGCTGGTGCGGACATGAGCTGTCACTCCTTCAGCGGGGCGGCGCGGGCGACGTCCCACGATCGCCGGGTCGCCTGATCGGCACGGGGTGCCAAGGCTCCGAGATACGGCCGTGGGTGCCGTCCAGGTGCGGAAGCGGCGCGGCGGCGGTGTCGCGCGCCTCTGATCAGTGGATATTAGTTTCCTCATGGTGGAAGTTCAATGCTTTGTTGATATCGAGATTCTCCGGGTCGACAGAGATCCGGCGTTCATGGCCCGGCGTGCCAGGCCGTGCACAGCGTGTTCACGCAAGGTGCCCGAGATCCTCCGGAGTGTCGATGTCGTACGCCTGGGCCACGTCGGAACACTCGACGAGGGTGATGGCATCGCGATGCGCCTTCAGGTATGCCCGCGCCCCCTGGTCACCGACCGCGCCGGCCGTGATGTCCGCCCATCGGTCGGCGCCGAACAGCACCGGATGGCCGCGCCTCCCGTCGTACGCGGCGGCCGCCAGGGTCATCCGCGAACGGTAGGCCGAGCGGACCCTGGCCACCGCCTCCGGCCCGATCCCGGGCTGGTCCACGAGGAGTACGAGCGCCGCGTCCGCCTCCAGCCCGGCCAGGTCGCTCAGGCCCGCCCGGAGCGACGAACCCATGCCCTCCTCCCACAGGGTGTTGACGGTCACCGCACACGCGGACAGGTCCGCCCGGGACCGGACCTCCTCCGCCGCGGCGCCCAGAACGACGCGGACGGGGCCGCACCCGCCGTTGCGAAGGGCGCGCACCGCGTGCTCGACGAGGGGGCGGCCGCGATGTTCCAGCAGCGCCTTCGGCCGGCCGCCCAGGCGCCGCCCGCCGCCCGCCGCGAGCAGCACCCCGGCGACCACGGGAATCCGTTGTGGGTGAGTCATATGCCCTGGATACCACTGTGCCGCTCGGGGCCGTGTAAGGGGCGTCACCCCTCAGAGGTACCCGCGATCCGCGTCCGGAGAGTGGCGCGCGTCACCTTTCATAGCGTTAACTGACGGACACGCCCAGGCATTTGGCCGCCGTGGGGGGCAGGTCGACACACCGGCACGACGACGTGCGAGGGGGAGTGCTTTGTTGCGAAGCGTGGGGCAGGAGCGGTTGACCGGCAGCGGTGAGGATCCGAGGGTCATGGAGTTGCGTACCGCCGTCTCCAGGCTCCGCCGGGAACTGGCCGGACATCGAGCCGAGTTCCCGGACCGGGGCATCGCCGAGGACGAGCTGGCCGCACTCGACTCGATGGCGGCCGGCGGTGCGCCCGAGGTTCCCCGGTTACGCCGCTCGCTGCTGCTGGTCGCCGGTGCCATCGGCTCGGTCAGTGCGCTGGCGCCAGGGCTGCGCGAGGTCCGGAGCGCTGTCGATCTCTTCGGGGAGCCCCCGAAGGCCTGACCGCCTGACGCCTTCGAGGCGTACCGAGGGCCGGAGGGTGCCCAGGTCCTCGGTACGCGCCGGCGGGCTCATGCCCTCGGTGCGCCTCGAAGGTACTTCGCGCCTCGCATAGTCGCGGCGGCCGAGGGGTCGCGAGGTCAGGAGGCCGGGCCGCTGCTGGCCAGGGCCTCGGACAGCTCCTTCGCGATCTGCTGCAGGATGGGCACGATTCGCTCGGTCGCCGTATCGGTCACCCGGCCCGCGGGTCCCGAGATCGAGATGGCCGCCGATGTGGGTGAGTCCGGCACCGGGACCGCGAGGCACCGGACTCCGATCTCCTGCTCGTTGTCGTCCACCGCGTAACCCGCCCTGCGCACTTGTTCGAGGGCGTCGAGGAAGCCGTCCGGGGTGGTGATCGTCTTCTCGGTGGCCGCCGGCATGCCCGTACGGGCCAGCAGCGCGCGTACCTCGTCGGCGGGGGTGTGCGCGAGGAGTGCCTTGCCGACGCCGGTGGAGTGCGGGAGCACCCGGCGGCCCACCTCGGTGAACATCCGCATCGAGTGCTTCGACGGCACCTGGGCGACGTACACGATCTCGTCCCCGTCCAGCAGTGCCATGTTCGCCGTCTCGCCGGTCTCCTCCACGAGGCGCTGGAGGTACGGCCGGGCCCACGTGCCCAGCAGCCGGGACGCGGACTCGCCGAGCCGGATCAGGCGCGGGCCCAGGGCGTAGCGACGGTTGGGCTGCTGGCGTACGTACCCGCACACGACGAGGGTGCGCATGAGCCGGTGGATGGTGGGAAGCGGGAGGCCGCTGCTCGCGGAGAGTTCGCTGAGCCCGACCTCGCCCCCGGCGTCCGCCATGCGCTCCAGGAGATCGAAGGCGCGCTCGAGGGACTGGACCCCGCCACTGGGACCGGCGGGCTTGGAGTCTGAAGTGCTGGCGTGGGACGGCGGCACGTCAACGGTCCTTTCGAAGCGGAGGCAAGGCAGCAGCCTACCGGGCCGTTCCCGATCGGCCCACTGCTCCCGGTGCGGCGTCCTTGCCGGTCAGAACCTGTTCTGTCCTGGTGTCGACGGTCCGGCCCGCTCGTGGGCGTACGTCGGGCGACGCCCCTCCTGGCTCATTCTACGTTCCGCCTGACGAAAATGAACTTTTACTTCGTGGAAATGTCCAATCGGTGCGGTGTGGCGTACCGGCCACTGCCCGTCGGGGAGGGTGAGGTCTTGACTGGCCGCTTCCCCGAGTGAAGACTCCTTCAACAGTTCGTTGAATTTCTGCGTGAGGAGCACAGGTGCCCGGTCCGGACATGAAGCTGGTACTCCGCTCGACGCGCGTCGTCACCCCGGAGGGAACCCGCGCCGCAGCGGTGTCCGTCGCGGACGGGGAGATCCAGGCCGTTCTGCCGTACGACGCCGAGGTGCCCGGCGGTGCCCGCGTCGAGGACTTCGGCGACGACGTGATCCTGCCGGGCCTGGTCGACACCCATGTCCATGTGAACGACCCCGGCCGCACCGTGTGGGAGGGCTTCTGGACGGCCACCCGAGCCGCGGCGGCGGGCGGCATCACGACTCTGCTCGACATGCCCCTGAACTCCCTCCCGCCGACCACCACGGTCGAGCACCTGCGGGTGAAGCAGCGGGTCGCCGCCCCCAAGGCGCACATCGACACGGGCTTCTGGGGCGGCGCGGTCCCGTCGAACACGAAGGACCTGCGCGCGCTGTACGAGGCCGGGGTCTTCGGCTTCAAGTGCTTCCTCTCGCCTTCCGGGGTCGAGGAGTTCCCCGAGCTCGACCAGGAGCAACTGGCCCGTGCCATGGCCGAGATCGCGGGCTTCGGCGGCCTGCTGATCGTGCACGCCGAGGACCCCCGCCACCTGGCCGACGCCCCGCAGAGGAGCGGGGAGAAGTACGCCGACTTCCTCGCCTCCCGGCCCCGCGACGCCGAGAACGCGGCGATCGAAGGCCTCATCGCCCACGCCAGGCGGCTCAACACCCGCGTCCACGTCCTGCACCTCTCCTCCGGCGACGCGCTCCCCATGATCGCCGCGGCCAAGCGTGAGGGCGTGCGGGTCACGGTTGAGTCCTGCCCGCACTTCCTCACCCTGACCGCCGAGGAAGTCCCCGACGGGGCGACGGAGTTCAAGTGCTGCCCCCCGATCCGTGAGGCCGCCAACCAGGACGCCCTCTGGGCCGGGCTAGCGGACGGCACGATCGACTGCATCGTCTCCGACCACTCCCCGTGCACCACCGACCTCAAGACGCCCGACTTCGCCTCGGCGTGGGGCGGGATCTCGTCCCTGCAGCTGGGTCTGCCGGCCGTCTGGACCGAGGCGCGCCGGCGCGGGCACACCCTGGACGACGTCGTCCGGTGGATGGCCGCCGCACCCGCCGCCCTCGCAGGTCTGACCCGCAAGGGCGCCATCGAGGCCGGCCGTGACGCGGACTTCGCCGTGCTCGCACCCGACGAGACCTTCACCGTCGACCCCGCCGGGCTGTTCCACCGCAACCAGGTCACGGCCTACGCCGGGCGGACCTTGCGGGGCGTCGTCAAGTCCACCTGGCTGCGTGGCAGCCGGATCGCGGCGGGCGGCGTACTCGCCGAACCGGCCGGCCGTCTCCTGGAGAGGAACCACTGACCATGACCGCGACACCGCACTTCACCGGGGATGCCAGGCCGTACGCGGGCGGCGACCCGTACGCCGACTACCGCACCGCCGACTTCTCCTTCACCTCGCTCGTGGACCTCGCCGACCGGCGGCTCGGGGGCGGTGTCATCGCCGCCAACGACGAGTTCTTCGCCGAACGCGAGAACATGCTGAAGCCGGAGCCGGCGGAGTTCGACCCGGAGCGCTTCGGGCACAAGGGCAAGATCATGGACGGCTGGGAGACCCGTCGCCGACGCGGTGCGAGCGCCGCCGAACCGCACCCCACCGACGAGGACCATGACTGGGCGCTCGTACGCCTAGGCGCCCCCGGCGTCGTGCGGGGAATCGTCGTCGACACCGCCCATTTCCGCGGCAACTACCCGCAGTCCGTCTCGGTCGAGGCGACCTCGCTCCCGGGCTCCCCGTCCCCCGAGGACCTCCTGGCCCCCGGAGTGGAGTGGACGACCCTGCTGCCCCGTACACCTGTCGGCGGACACGCGGCCAACGGCTTCGCGGTCGACGCCGGCCGGCGCTTCACCCATCTGCGCGTCAACCAGCACCCCGACGGCGGCATCGCCCGGCTGCGGGTCCACGGCGAGGTCGCCCCCGACCCCGCCTGGCTGGCCGCCCTCGGCACGTTCGACCTCGTGGCCCTGGAGAACGGCGGGCGGGTCGAGGACGCCTCCGACCGCTTCTACTCCCCGGCCACCAACACCATCGCGCCGGGCCGCTCCCGCAAGATGGACGACGGCTGGGAGACCCGCCGCCGCAGGGACAAGGGCAACGACTGGATCCGCTACCGCCTGGCCGAGGACTCCGAGATCCGGGCGGTGGAGATCGACACGGCCTGTCTCAAGGGCAATGCGGCGGGCTGGGCGACGGTCTCGGTGAGCGGTGGGGAGGACGCGCGGTGGGCCGAACTCCTGCCCCGCACCCGGCTGCAGCCCGACACGAACCACCGGTTCGTGCTGCCGGAGCGGGTGCGCGGCTCGCACGTCCGGATCGACATCTTCCCGGACGGCGGGATCTCGCGACTCCGGCTCTTCGGATCGCTCACCGATGAGGGCGCGGCGCGGCTGACCGCCCGCCACGAGGAGCTCGGCGGGTAGCGGTCCGTGGGCCGGTGCGCCGGTTCGTGCCCGTCCTGCGGGCATATGGGACCCTGTCGGGACGCCGCCGTACCGACCAGGAGCCGCCATGATCTTCATCGCCGTCAAGTTCACCGTGCGTACCGCCGAGCGGGACAACTGGCTCCCCGCCGTCGAGGAATTCACCCTGGCCACCCGCCAGGAGCCGGGCAACCTCTTCTTCGACTGGTCCTACAGCGTCGAGAACCCGGACCAGTTCGTCCTGCTCGAAGCGTTCGCCTCGCAGGAGGCGGGCGTGGCGCACGTGAACTCGGAACACTTCAAGGCGGCGATCGACACGATGTCCGATCTCGTCACGGAGGTTCCGGAGATCATCAACGTCGACGTGCCCGGCGACGACTGGTCCCGGATGGCGGAGGTCACCCCGCGCAACCGGTGACCTGACGTGCGCAGCGACCGCCCGCCCGGTACAGCGGGCCGCCGGCCGGTCAGAACTCCTCGTGCGTCTCGGGGTCCCCGCCGAAGCGGTGCGAGGGCCGGGCCCCGATGCGGTCGAGTTCCCGCTGCGTGAGTTCGAATCCGAACAGGTCGAGGTTCTCCCGCTGCCGCCCGGGGTCCGCGGACTTGGGGATCGGCACCGCACCCAGCTGGGTGTGCCACCGCAGGACCACCTGGCCGGGCGTCACACCGTGGGCGGTGGCGGCCGCGATCACCTCGGGGGCCTCCAGGACCTGCCGCCCACGGGCCAGTGGGCTCCAGCTCTCCGTGACGATGCCCTTCGCCGTGTGCACGGCCCGCAGCTCCTCCTGCGGGAGCAGGGGGTGCATCTCGATCTGGTTCACCACCGGCAGGACACCCGTCTCGCGCTCCAGCCGGTCCAGGTGGGCCGCCGTGAAGTTGGAGACGCCGATCGAGCGGACGAGACCGTCCCGGCGGAGTTTGATCATGGCCTTCCAGGTGTCCACGTACCTGTCGACCCGGGGCAGCGGCCAGTGGATGAGGTACAGGTCGACGTACTCCAGCCCCAGGTTGCTGCGGGACTCCTCGAACGAGGCCAGCGTCGCCTCATAGCCGTGGTGCCGGCCCGGGACCTTCGTCGTGACGAACAGCTCCTGCCTCGGTACCCCCGCGCGGGCGATACCGCGGCCCGTGCCCCGCTCGTTGCCGTAGTTCAGCGCCGTGTCCACGAGCCGATAGCCGATGCCGAGCGCTCCGGCCACGGCCTTCTCGGCGGCCTCGTCGTCGAGCGGCCAGGTGCCGAGGCCCACGGCGGGGACGGTGCTTCCGTCGCGGAGGTCGCGGACCGGGGTCGGTGTCCGGCTCATGGTCTCCCGTTCCTTTCGCGTGCGGTCATCGCCAGCCTAGGACGGGCCGCCGGGAGGCGCGGCACGAGGCAGCCGCGTGGCGTCCTCGCCGGGCGCGCCGGTGCGTTCCGCCCGACAGTGGGGTCGTGACGGGCACGAGCGTGCGGACTGCCGGACACGCGGCAGCGAGGTGAAGGAGCAGGACCATGGCGAAGCTGACCCTCACCACCTTCGTGTCGCTCGACGGCGTGATGCAGGCGCCCGGCGGGCCGGCCGAGGACACGACCGGGGGATTCGAGTACGGCGGATGGCTGGTGCCGTTCGCGGACACGGACATGGGCGCCTTCATGGGTGAGGTCTTCGACCGCTCGGGTGCCTTTCTCCTGGGGCGGCGCACCTACGACATCTTCGCCTCCTACTGGCCTCGGGTCACCGATCCGGAGGACCCGATCGCCTCCTGCTGGATGCCAGGACCACCGGAAGCGGAATCGCGATCCAGACGTACAGGGCCGAGGGGCGTGCGCGGTTCGGGACCTTCGAGCGCGACCTCTGAGCGGCGTGCGGGCGCTGCCGGGTGCCGGTACGGACGTTCGGTCAGCGGGCTCGCCCCGGGGAACCGTGCGAGGGTCGCATCAGGGTGGCGACGGAAGCAGCGCAGGATCCGGGGCGGCCGTGCGCAGCCTTCCCAGGATGGCCCGGGAAGCCTTGGTGTAGCCCGGGCTGTTGTTGTGCAGGACCGACTCCGCGTTGGCCAGTTCCATGAACGCGATGAGCTCGAAGGCGAGTTGTGAGACATCGGTGTCCGCCGCGAGCTCGCCCCGCACCCGGGCCTCCTCGACCGTCTCCTCCACGAAGGTGACCCAGCCGGTCTGCGTGGAGGCCAGGGCGTCGTGCACCTTGCCCTCGCGGGAGTCGAACTCGGCGATGGTCGCGTAGAAGAAGCAGCCGCCACTGAAGACCCGGCTCTGCGAGTAGGCGAGCCAGCTCTCGCACATGCGCCAGACACGGCCGAGCCCCGGCGGAGCCGCCCGGGTCGGCGTCAGCACGTGCTCGACGAAGACGCTCACGGCGGCGCGCACGGTGGCGAGCTGCAGCTCCTCCTTGGAACCGAACAGGGCGAACACACCGCTCTTGCTCAGCTTGAGCTCGGTGGCCAGCCGGCCGAGCGACAGCCCCTCAAGCCCCTCGGTCGAGGCGACGTGGACGGCGCGCCCCAGCACCAGCTGCCTGGTCTGGTTCCCCCGCTCGACCCGTCCGTCCAGCCGCGCTCCACCCATGTGCCCAACTCCGTGTGTCCGAGCGTCCCAAGGCCGACATTCTAGGAGGAGCCGACGCCGCCGGGAGACCTCTTCGGCCGGGTGAGAACCCCCCTGGGGCGCTCCCCCCGGGGCAAGCCTTCGGATAGTAGTTCCCGGGGCGACTTCCCGTTCGGTACGGTGATCGCCCCCCCGTGTGAGCCGGCGAGGTCTCCACACCGATTCCGCTGTGGAGAACCAGGAGAACCAGGAGAACCAGGAGAACCAGGTGCCCTCTGCCGTCCTGCCCGCCCGCGCCCCCTCGCGCCGGGGGTTCGTCGCCGACCTTCCTCTCCTGCTCGTCGCCGCTGTCCGGGGCGCCAGCTATCTCGCGGCCAAGGGCGTCACCACGACCCACACCGTGATCGCCGTCCTCGTCCGCCGCTTCGCGATGGTGCTGCGGTGCCCGTCGCGCCGACGTCAGGTCCTGATCGAGTCCGCCGCGATCATCACGGCGGCGCCCGTCACGACCAGCGCGATGCTGACGAAGATCCCGTAGTCGTCGAGGAAGCCGAACCTCGCCACCAGCCCCCACAGCCGGAACCAGCCGGTCCACTCGTACAGCAGCCCGGCGGCGCCCTGCACGAACACGATGAACCCGACCGTCTCCACGAATTTCTTCATGGCCCGAGGCTGGCGTGGCCCGTCGGACGGCCGCGTCGGCCATCGGTCTGCGGGCGCGCGGCGAAAGTCTCGGATGCCGCGACTTCGGTGTCTCCCCGGCCCGCAACCGTCTTTTCCCACCCCTCACCTGAGTAGATTCGTCGACATGACACGTACGGAGTACCGCTGGCTGCTGCCCTCGGCCCTGGCCGACGACGAGTTGCCCGGCGACCGGGGCACGTCGCGCCGTACCGTGCGGGACTGGGCCGTCGACATCACGGCCTTCCTCTGCGCCGCCGGCATCGGGGTGCTCGCCCTCGCGGCGATCGAGGCCGACCCGACCACGTCCGACAGCGTC
This sequence comes from Streptomyces sp. NPDC057428, assembly GCF_042803195.1. Classification (NCBI taxonomy): domain Bacteria; kingdom Bacillati; phylum Actinomycetota; class Actinomycetes; order Kitasatosporales; family Streptomycetaceae; genus Streptomyces; species Streptomyces sp. NPDC057428. Next base: position 25,656 of record NZ_JBHVCT010000015.1, on the reverse strand, counting down.
GTCTTCGCCGACTCGCTCGTCGGTGCGGCGGCGTGCTGCGGACTGTGGCTCCGGCGGAGGTGGCCGGTCGGCGTCGCCGTGGCCCTGACGGCCGTCAGCCTCATCGAGCCCGCGGCGGCCGGAGCCATGCTGATCGGCCTGTTCAGCCTTGCCGTGCACCGGCCGTTCAAGCCGGTGGCCGTCGTCGGCGCGGCCGCCCTCGCCATCGCCCCCCTGCAGCCGATGCTTCGGCCGGACCCCCAGACCTCCTTCCTCGCCTCCGTGCTCTTCGGCGTCCTGCTGGTCCTCCTCGTGCTCAGCTGGGGTATGGCCGTACGCTCACGGCGCCAGCTGGTCGTCTCCCTGCGCGAGCGCGCACGCCGGGCCGAGACCGAGGCCGCCCTGCGCGCGGAGCAGGCCCAGCGGCTGGCCCGTGAGGCCATCGCGCGGGAGATGCACGACGTCCTCGCCCACCGGCTGACACTCCTCAGCGTCCACGCGGGCGCCCTCGAGTTCCGCCCCGACGCACCGCCGGCCGAGGTCGGCCGTGCCGCCGGCGTCATCCGGGACAGCGCCCACGAGGCACTCCAGGACCTGCGCGAGATCATCGGCGTCCTACGGGCTCCCGGGGACGGTGACGAGGGGAACAGGCCGCAGCCCACCCTGGTGACGCTCGAGGCACTGATCGAGGAGTCCCGTGCGGCAGGCATGGCGGTCACCCTCGACAACGGCGTGTCCGAACCGGCCCGGGCGCCGGCGGGCACCGGGCGCACCGTCTACCGCGTCGCCCAGGAGGCCCTGACCAACGCCCGCAAACACGCGCCCGGTGCCCCGGTCGCCGTCACGGTGACCGGCGGTCCCGGTGAGGGGCTGACGATCGAGGTCGGCAATCCCGCCCCTGACGCCGCCTTCGGACCGGTCCCCGGATCCGGCCAGGGGCTCATCGGCCTGACCGAACGCGCGACTCTGGCCGGCGGAAGCCTCGAACACGGATCCCGGTCCGACGGCGGTTTCACGGTGCGCGCCCGGCTACCGTGGCCGGCATGACCACTCCCACGCCCCCGGAGGCACCACCGGTCCGGCTCGTCGTCGTCGACGACGACCCGCTCGTACGTGCCGGGCTCGCCCTGATGCTCGGCGGCGCCGACGGCATCCTCCTCGTGGGTGAGGGCGCGGACGGCACCGAGGTCGAGGCACTGGTCGACATGGTGCACCCCGACGTCGTGCTCATGGACATCCGGATGCCCGGCATGGACGGTCTCGCCGCGACCGAGGCACTGAGGAGGAGGCCCGGAGCCCCCGAGGTCATCGTCCTCACGACCTTCCACGCCGACGAGCAGGTGCTGCGCGCCATCCGCGCGGGCGCTGCGGGATTCGTCCTGAAGGACACCCCGCCCGCGCAGATCGTCGAGGCGGTCCGGCGGGTCGCGGCCGGTGAGCCCGTCCTGTCGCCCGCCGTCACCCGCAGGCTCATGGCCCGCGCGGCGGGGGACCCGGCGGACGACGGCAGGGTTCGCAGAGCCCGCGCCCGGCAGAGGTTCGCCGAACTGGGGGAGCGCGAGCAGGACGTCGCGGCCGGCGTCGGACGCGGCAGCTCCAACGCGGAGATCGCCGCCACGCTCCACCTCAGCGTCGCCACTGTCAAGACGCACGTCTCCCGCATCCTCGCCAGGCTGAACCTCAACAACCGTGTGCAGATCGCCCTGTTGGTGCACGACGCGGAACTCCTTCACGAGGACGAGGGCGAGGCGCGGGGCACCGGCCGAGGCTGAATCCTTCAGGCCGGCGGAGGGGCGGCACGATGTCAGTGGTCTCAGGCGCCGGGGATCTCCGTCATCCGCACGGGACGGTGTTCCCGGCGCGACAGCTCGCACGCCTCGGCGACGCGCAACGCGTGCAGTGCCTCCCTGCCGTCGCACGGGTTGGCCAGCTCGCCGCGTACGACGCCGAGGAACGCGTCCAGTTCGGCCTCGTACGCCGGGGCGAAGCGCTCCAGGAAGCCGGGCCACGGCTTCGCCGGTGCGGGTGGGCCCGTCGGCTCGACGGACCTGAGGGGGGTCCGGTCGTCGAGTCCGACCGCGATCTGGTCCAGCTCACCGGCCAGTTCCATGCGTACGTCGTAACCGGCGCCGTTGCAGCGGGTCGCAGTGGCGGTGGCGAGCGTGCCGTCGTCCAGGGTCAGCAGCGCCGCCGCCGTGCAGACGTCGTCGGCCGCACCGAACATCGCGGGGCCCGCGTCGGACCCGGTGGCGTACACCTCGGCCACCTCACGGCCCGTCACCCAGCGCAGGATGTCGAAGTCGTGCACGAGGCAGTCCCTGAACAGTCCGCCGGACAGCGGCAGATAGGCGGCGGGCGGGGGAGCGGGGTCGGAGGTCGCCGCCCGTACCGTGTGCAGCCGCCCCAGGGCTCCGCCCCGGACCGCGGTCCGCGCGGCGGCGTACCCCGCGTCGAACCTGCGCATGAATCCCAGCTGGAGCACGCTTCCCGCGCGCTCGACCTCGTGCAGGGCCCCCAGGGTGCCCCGCAGGTCCAGTGCGACGGGCTTCTCACAGAAGGCGGGCAGGCCGGCCCGCGCCGCCCGGCCGATGAGATCCGCGTGGGCCGAGGTGGCCGATGTGATCACGACGGCGTCCAGCCCCGCGCCGAGGACCTCCTCCGCGGAGGCGAGTGCGGTGGCGCCGGTGCGTTCGGCGACCTCCGCGGCACGGACGGCATCGGGGTCGGCCACCAGGAGGGAACCGACGCCGGGGTGGCGTGCCAGGACGCCCGCGTGGAAGGAGCCGATCCTGCCCGTGCCGATGAGTCCGATGCGCATGGACCCAACGTGCCGCCCTGCCGACGCACTGTCAACTATATGTCCTGACAAATTGGAGGGTGCGGCGCGAAGGGCACGCGGTACGCTCCGTGCCGTGCCCAAACCCGCCGCCGACTCCGCCGCCCTGGGGCTGGGCGTGGACCGCACCAGCCCCGTGCCGCTCTACCACCAGCTGGCCCAGCAGCTGGAGGGGGCCATCGAGCAGGGGCGGCTCGCACCTGGCAGCCTCCTCGGCAACGAACTGGAGCTCGCCGCGCGGCTCGGCCTGTCCCGGCCCACCGTCCGCCAGGCGATCCAGTCGCTCGTCGACAAGGGCCTCATGGTGCGCCGGCGCGGCGTCGGAACCCAGATCGTGCACAGCCGTATCAGGCGCCCTCTCGAACTGAGCAGCCTGTACGACGACCTGGAGACCGCCGGCCGGCGGCCCGCCACCCGGGTCCTGCGCAACACCTTCGAGCCGGCCGGGCCGGAGGTCGCCGCCGCGCTCGGCGTCGAGGAGGGCGCACATGTCCATCTCGTCGAGCGGGTGCGGTACGCGAACGACGAGCCGGTGGCCCTGCTGCGCAACCACCTCCCGCCGCGGCTGCTCGACCTCGGCACGGAGCGGCTGGAGGCGACAGGTCTCTACCGGCTGATGCGCGGTGCGGGGATCACCCTGCACAGCGCGCGCCAGACCATCGGCGCCCGGGCCGCCACCGCGGAGGAGGGCGAACCGCTCGCCGAGCCGGCGGGCGCCCCGCTGCTGACGATGGAGCGCACCACCTTCGACGACGGCGGCCGGGCGGTCGAATTCGGCTCGCACGTCTACCGGGCCTCGCGGTACGCCTTCGAGTTCCAGCTGCTCGTGCGCCCCTGAGCGATTCCCGCCACCTCCGCGTCAGAATGTTCGGACAAAAGCATTGACGAGGTCATGCTAGGTCGCTAGAACGTCGGGAGGGCGCGGCCCGCGCCCCTGCCGGGCCCCGCCGGTCCGGGCTCGGGGATACTTGGCCCGGCCGGGCGGCGAGTCCGCTCTCCCGGTCTCACCAGGCAGCACAGCGAGCAGCACTAGAAGGGCACGGCGTCGTGGCAAGGGTTCGGACAGGGGTACGCGTGATGGGCGCCGTGCTGGCAACGGTACTGGCGGCCTCCCTCGCGGGATGCAGCAGCACCGGCGGCAAGCGGGCGGAGGAGCGCGCGGCCAAGGAGGCCGCCGAGGGCCGGTCCGCGGTGAACACGCCCCGCTGGACCTTCGCCATGGTCACCCACTCGGGTGATGGCGACACCTTCTGGGACATCGTCCAGAAGGGTGCCGAGCAGGCGGCCGGGAAGGACAACATCAACTTCCTGTACTCGCACAACGCCGAGGGACAGCAGCAGGCCGAGCTCGTCCAGACCGCGATCGACAAGAAGGTCGACGGCCTGATCGTCTCGCTGGCCAAGCCCGACTCGCTGAAGGCGGTCGTGACCAAGGCCGTGAAGGCGGGTATCCCCGTGATCACGGTGAACTCGGGATCCGCCGAGTCCAAGGCCTTCGGCGCGCTCACCCACATCGGTCAGGACGAGTCCATCGCGGGTGAAGCCGTCGGTGACGAGCTCGACAAGCGCGGCCGCAAGAAGGCGCTGTGCGTCCTGCACGAGCAGGGCAACGTCGGCCATGAGCAGCGGTGTGCCGGTGCCAAGAAGTCCTTCGACGGGACGATGGAGAACCTCTACGTCGACGGCACGAACCTGCCCGACGTCCAGGCGTCGATCGAGGCCAAGCTCGGCGCGGACCAGGACATCGACGCCGTCGTCACGCTCGGCGCGCCGTTCGCCGCCGCGGCCGTCAAAGCCAAGAAGACCGCGGGCAGCAAGGCGGAGATCGACACCTTCGACCTCAACGCGAGCGTGGCCGCCGGACTGCAGGACGACTCGCTCGGCTTCGCCGTCGACCAGCAGCCCTACCTCCAGGGCTACGAGGCCGTCGACCTGCTCTGGCTCTACCGCTACAACCAGAACGTGCTCGGCGGCGGCCTGCCCGTCCTCACAGGCCCGCAGATCATCACCGCCGACGACGCCGAGGCCCTTGCCGAGTACGCGAAGCGGGGAACCCGATGACCGCGACCGGGCAACCGGCGGCGCCCCGTACCGATGAACGTCTGATGCACGCCTCACCGCTGCGCAAGCTGCTCGGCCGTCCCGAGCTCGGCTCGGTCGTCGGGGCCGTGGCCGTCTTCCTGTTCTTCGCGATCATCGCGGACAGCTTCCTGCGGCCGTCCAGCCTGGGCACGATCCTGTACGCGGCTTCCACCATCGGGATCATGGCGGTGCCGGTGGCGCTTCTGATGATCGGCGGTGAGTTCGACCTCTCCGCCGGTGTGATGGTGACCAGCTCTGCGTTGATCTCCTCGATCTTCAGCTACCAGCTGACCGCAAACGTCTGGACGGGCGTCTTCGTGTCGCTGCTCGTCACTCTGGGCTTCGGCGCGTTCAACGGCTTCATGCTGACCCGCACCAAACTGCCGAGCTTCATCATCACGCTGGGCACGTTCCTGATGCTGACCGGCCTCAACCTGGGCTTCACCAAGCTCATCAGCGGCACGGTGTCGACCAAGGCCATCGGTGACATGGAGGGCTTCGAGTCGGCCCGCAAGGTCTTCGCGTCCCACCTCACCATCGGCGGTGTCGAGCTCAAGGTCACCATCCTGTGGTGGGTGGTGCTCGTCGCGGTGGCCACCTGGATCCTGATCCGTACCCGCTTCGGGAACTGGATCTTCGCCGTCGGCGGTCAGGCCGACGCGGCCCGCGCGGTCGGTGTCCCGGTGATCCGTACACGCATCGGGCTCTACCTCGGTGTCGCCTTCGCCGCCTGGGTCTCCGGACAGCACCTGCTGTTCTCCTACGACGTGGTGCAGTCCGGCGAGGGTGTCGGCAACGAGCTGATCTACATCATCGCGGCCGTCATCGGCGGCTGCCTGATCACCGGCGGCTACGGCTCCGCGATCGGATCGGCGATCGGCGCCCTCATCTTCGGCATGACCAGCAAGGGCATCGTGTACGCGGAGTGGAACCCCGACTGGTTCAAGTTCTTCCTGGGAGCGATGCTGCTCCTGGCCACCCTGCTCAACGCATGGGTACGCAAGCGCGCGGAGGCGACGAAATGACGGCCACCCAGGCTCCCGCCCCCCGGGACACGGCCGGTCCGGCGCTGGTCGAGCTCGAGAACGTCAGCAAGTACTACGGCAACATCAAGGCCCTGGAGAACGTCTCCCTGGAGGTCCGGGCGGGGGAGATCTCCTGCGTCCTCGGCGACAACGGCGCCGGCAAGTCGACCCTCATCAAGATCATCGCGGGGCTCCACAAGCACGACGCCGGATCCTTCCTCATCGAGGGGGAGGAGACGACCCTCGCCAACCCGCGCGACGCGCTGGACCGCGGCATCGCCACCGTCTACCAGGACCTCGCCGTCGTGCCGCTCATGCCGGTCTGGCGCAACTTCTTCCTGGGCTCGGAGCCGACGAAGGGTACCGGCCCCTTCAAGCGCCTGGACGTCCGGCTGATGCGCGAGACGACGCGTGCGGAACTGCTGCGCATGGGCATCGACCTGCGCGACGTCGACCAGCCCATCGGCACCCTCTCCGGTGGTGAGCGCCAGTGCGTGGCCATCGCCCGCGCCGTGTACTTCGGAGCCAAGGTCCTCGTCCTGGACGAGCCGACCGCCGCCCTCGGCGTCAAGCAGTCGGGGGTAGTCCTCAAGTACGTCGCGGCCGCCAGGGACGCCGGGCTCGGCGTGGTTCTCATCACTCACAACCCGCACCACGCCTATCTCGTCGGTGACCGGTTCGTCCTGCTCAAGCGTGGCGCGATGTCCGGCAGCCACACCAGGGACGATGTCACCCTGGACGAGCTGACCCGTCAGATGGCCGGTGGGAGCGAGCTCGAAGAGCTCAGCCACGAGCTCGAGCGCGCCCCGCTCCCGGACCACCTCGGTGGTCGCCAGGTCGGCGAGGAAACCCCTTAAGTCACGTTCTGTACCCCCCGCCCCCGATCCGGAGACCGGCTACGGGGGCGGGGGAATGGCAGAATCGTGCACAGCGGACGCCGTCCGCCGCCGGACCGACCACCGACCGGCCCCCCGACCTGCGCAGGGACGATGAGCACGTACCGCGACTTCACACACCGCGGCTCCGCCCGCGCCACCGTCCTGCGGACCGTCGGCACCAGGGAGCGGCGCTCGCACCTGACGGCGCCCCGCGTTCCCACCGTCGGCATCGACATCGGCGGTACGAAGGTGATGGCGGGCGTCGTCGACGCCGACGGCAACATCCTGGAGACCCTCCGCACGGAGACCCCGGACAAGTCCAAGAGCCCCAAGGTCGTCGAGGACACCATCGTCGAGCTGGTCCTGGACCTCTCCGACCGGCACGACGTGCATGCCGTCGGCATCGGCGCTGCGGGCTGGGTCGACGCGGACCGCTCCAAGGTGCTCTTCGCGCCGCATCTCGCCTGGCGCGACGAACCCCTCCGGGACGCCATCGCCTCCCGGCTCGTCGTCCCCGTCATGGTCGACAACGACGCCAACACGGCGGCCTGGGCGGAATGGCGCTTCGGTGCCGGACGCGGCGAGGACCACCTCGTGATGATCACGCTGGGTACCGGCATCGGCGGCGCCATCCTGGAGGACGGGCACGTCAAGCGCGGCAAGTACGGCGTCGCCGGTGAGTTCGGCCACATGCAGGTGGTGCCCGGCGGGCATCGCTGTCCGTGCGGGAACCGCGGCTGCTGGGAGCAGTACAGCTCGGGCAACGCCCTGGTGCGCGAGGCCAGGGAACTGGCCGCGGCGGACTCCCCGGTGGCGCACGGAATCATCGAGCGGGTCAAGGGCAACATCCCCGAGATCACCGGGCCGCTCATCACCGAACTCGCGCGCGAGGGCGACGCGATGTGCGTGGAGCTGCTCCAGGACATCGGGCAGTGGCTCGGCGTGGGCATCGCCAACCTCGCCGCCGCACTGGACCCCTCGTGCTTCGTCATCGGGGGCGGGGTCAGCGCGGCCGACGACCTGCTGATCGGCCCGGCCAGGGACGCCTTCAAGCGCCACCTCACGGGCCGCGGCTACCGCCCCGAGGCGCGGATCGCGAAGGCGCAGCTCGGCCCGGAGGCCGGTATGGTCGGCGCCGCCGACCTCGCACGCCTGGTCGCCCGGAGATTCCGCCGCACCAACCGCCGCCGGGTCGAACGCTACGAGCGGTACGCCCAGTTCTACGACCAGGCCGCCAGCACCATCAGGAACACGCGCGGCCCCCGAAGCTCCGCCGACTGATCCGCGGCCGCACGACGCGGCATCCGCCACCCGCACTCCGTACCGCAGTATCGAGGGATCACCGACCATGACCGCAGCCGAGCACCACATCGTGCCGCGCCAGCCCCCTTCATCGGGTCCCGCGGGGCCCTCCGGGGCCCCGGGTTCTGCGGGCTCCCCGGGCGCGCCTGGCTCCCCGGGTGTGCCCGGCGACGGTGACGGGAAGCCTCCGCAGGACCGGCGCAGGGCGATCCGCCGTCGCCTGATCACCCTGACCATCATCGTGCTGCTGATCGGCATCCCGGCCGGCTATCTGGTGATCTCCGCAGGCCAGAGCCGCCGGTCGGGCAAGGACAAGGAAGCGGAGGCCGCGGCGCAGGGGCTGCGCGAGGACTGGCCGTCCGGGATGCAGCGGCGGATCTTCGAGCTGCCCGTCCCGGGCAACGCGGTCGGGGTCCAGTACTACGAGACCAACAACTGGAAAGCCAGCAGGATGTACGTGAAGTTCCGTACGACCTCCGCCGGTCTCGACCGGTTCCTGAGCGGCGTCGGGACCGGCCGTGCGGCCCTGGAGACCGGCAAGGTCACAATCGCCGCGCGGGACCTCAAGATCACCGGATGGTACTTCGGACCGGGCGTCGACTGGGCGGGCACGGTCCACAAGAACAAGGACCCGCGCCCCACCCAGCACATCACCGTCAACATGACGGATCCGGCGGCTCCGGTCGTCTACGTGGTGTCCGCGGCGACCCCCTGACGGGGAGCGGGCGGCGCTCGTGTGTGTCCAGGTCAGGACCTCACGATGTGAGAGCGGCCACATGGTTGGTGACACGCGTGTGACAAGCTGCCGAGGATCAGGGAGAGCCGGGGCCGTTCGACAGCACGCGTGCGAAACGCCTCGCCCGGACCGCTCTTCGGCTCGAAGTACCAGCAGTTGCTTCGCGCGTCGCTTCGATGCGTCGAGTCGATCTCGACACCTGACACGGAGCCCGGATCGCCGCAGTCAGCGCCTGGCGGTCGACCCGCCATCCGCCCGCCTCACCGTCAACCAGTACCAGCGGGCTAACGACCTCGGGTCTCACGCCAGCGTTCCATCATGCCCGCCAGTTCGGCCTGGACGAATTCGAAGAACTCCGCCGTCTCGGCGAGCCGCGCCCCGGCGGGAGTGGATTCCCCGAGGGTGCGCGCCCCGTCCATGAGCGCTCGCTCCCAGCGCGTCAGCACCTGGTCGCGGCTGGCGAAAGTGGTGTACCAGATTTCATCGTGCAGACGGTAGCGGTCGCGCCGTGAACCCGGCTCTCGCTCGCGGGCGATCATGCCCACTTGGGTCAGGTAGTTGATCGCACCCGAGACGGCGGCCGGGCTGATCCGCAGCTGTTCGCCGAGTTCGGCCGATGTCATGGAGCCGTCGTCGTCCGCGAGGAGTGCCGCGAAGACCCGGGATGCCATGCGCTGCATCCCAGCTTCCGTCATCTCGGCGGCGAACCGCTCGACGAACCGTGACACAGCTTCCTCGTCACGCACGTTTGCTTCACTCTCACCGGTCTCGCTGGTCATCAGCGCATCGTCTCCCCTGTTCTGCCCATGTCTCAACTTTATACACTTCCTTAACTTCACAACTTTGTGAATGTAGCGTACGGTCCAAAACATGACGAAGGCAATCACTGCCGCCGGACTGCGCAAGTCATTCGGCCGGACGCATGCACTGAACGGCCTCGACCTCAGCGTCGAGACCGGCGAGGTCCACGGCTTCCTGGGGCCCAACGGGGCGGGAAAATCCACTACCATCCGGGTCCTGCTAGGTCTACTGCGGGCCGATTCGGGCGCGGTCAAGCTGCTCGGCAGGGACCCTTGGCACGACGCCGTGGAGTTGCACCGACGCCTGGCCTATGTACCCGGCGATGTCGAGCTGTGGCCGGGCCTCACCGGAGGGGAGGCCATCGATCTGCTCTCACGGCTGCGCGGCGCCCCCGACAAGCGGCGCCGTGACGAGCTCATCGAGCGCTTCGACCTCGATCCGACGAAGAAGGGGCGGGCCTACTCCAAGGGCAACCGCCAGAAGGTCGCCATAGTTGCCGCGCTCGCGTCGGACGCCGAACTGTTGCTGCTCGACGAGCCGACCGCCGGGCTCGACCCCCTCATGGAGGTCGTCTTCCAGGACGTGATCCTCCAGGCGAAAGCCGCCGGCAAGACCGTGCTGCTCTCCAGCCACGTTCTTGCCCAGGTCGAGAAGCTGGCCGACCGGGTCAGCATCATCCGGCTCGGCAGGACCGTCCAGTCCGGGTCGCTGAGCGAGATGCGTCATCTGACACGTACGACGATCGAGGCCGAGACAGCCCATCCGGCCACCGGGCTCGACCAGCTGCCGGGTGTGCACCAGGTGCAGATCATCGCCGCGGGGACCGCGAGCGCGGGCCGGGTGCGGTTCGCCGTGGACGGTGACCACCTCGACCAAGCGGTCCGCCAGCTCTCCGAATTCGGCATCCGCAGCCTCGTCAGCCACCCCCCGACCCTCGAAGAGCTCATGCTGCGGCACTACAGCGATGAACTCGCGGCCAACGGCCACTCCCACGGAGACGTACGATGACCGCCACCACCGAGACCCGGACACCCGCGCCCGGCCGACCCGCCGCCAGCGGCGGCGCCCTCGCCGGAACCCGCATCCTGATCCGATTCAACCTGCGCAGGGACCGCGTCCGCCTCCCCTTGTGGATCCTGGCGCTCTTCCTCGGCACGGTCACCACGGCGGGCAACTACAAGCAGCTGTACGCCGACCCGCAGGACCGCGCCGCCGCCGTCACCACCATGGACAGCCCGGCCGGTCTCGCTATGACGGGCCCTCCGCACTACCTGGACGACTACACCTTCGGATCCATGCTGGGCCACCAGATGATCGGCTTCGCGGCCGTCATGGTCGGCCTCATGAGCGTACTGATCATCACCCGGCACACCCGCAACGAGGAGGAGACCAACCGCGCAGAGCTCGTCCGCTCCACCGTCGTCGGACGCCACGCCCACCTCGCCGCCGCACTCACCGTGGCTGTGCTCGCCAACCTCGCGCTCGCCCTGCTGCTGGGCTTCGGCCTCGGCGCGATGGGCATCGACTCCATCAACGCCGGCGGATCCCTTCTCTACGGCTTCACCCATGCGGCGCTGGGTGTCGTCTTCGCCGCGGTGGCGGCGGTCACCGCACAGATCACCGCCCACACCAGAGCTGCCTCCGGCATGGCGCTGGCCGTCATCGGCCTCGCCTACGTCCTGCGGGCAGCCGGTGACGCGGGCGGCAACGACGCGCTGTCCTGGCTGTCCCCGATCGGCTGGGCACAGCGCACGTACGTCTACGTCGACAACAGTTGGTGGCCCCTGCTGCTCTGCCTCGTCCTCGCCGTGCTCTGCGCGGCTGCGGCATTCGTGCTGTCCACGCGGCGGGACGTTGGCGCGGGCCTGCGCACCGCACGACTCGGCAGCCCGGTCGCGTCCGAGTCGCTGGTCACACCGCTCGGCTTCGCCCTGCGACTGCACCGCTCGATGCTTGTCGGCTTCGGCGCGGGCCTGTTCCTGATGGGCGCGATGTACGGATCCATCCTCGGCCAGGCCGGCGACATGCTGAAGAGCATCGACCAGATCCAGGAAGCACTGGAGGAGGTCGGCGGTACGTCGATGGTCGAATCGTTCGCGTCGATGGTCATGGTGATCCTCGCGGTCGTGGCCTCCGTCTACGTGGTGATGGCAGCCCTGCGCCCCCGCTCAGAGGAGAACTCGGGCCGGGCCGAACCATTGCTTTCGACCGGCCTGTCCCGAGCGCGCTGGGCGGGCAGTCACCTGGCCCTTGCCATGACGGGCGGCACGGTCCTGCTGCTCCTGGCCGGGCTCGGCATCGGTGTCGCGGGCGCCGCGTCGACCGGGGACCCCGGGCTGTTCCCGGAACTGGTGGGCGCCGCCCTGGCGTACGCGCCGGCGTTGTGGGTCACCGTCGGCGTCGCGGCCGTCCTCTTCGGCTGGCTGCCACGCGCGGCGACCGCGGCCTGGGTGGTACCGGTGTACGCGTTCGTGGTCGGCTACCTGGGCAAGCTGTTGCGGTTCCCGCACTGGATGAACAACCTCTCCCCGTTCGGGCATGTGCCGCAACTGCCGGCCGCGGAGATGAACTGGACACCGACTATCGCCCTCACTGCGATCGCGGTGGGCCTGGTGTGGCTGGGGCTGGATGGCTTCCGGCGCCGTGACCTGGGGACCAAGTAGTGAACAAGGTTTCGCGTCTCCGAGTTCGCAAGGAAGTCGACCATCAAGACCGGCAAGAACGAGCACAAGTTGCCGCCGCCTACCTCGCTGTCCCGGGCCCTCTCGCCGAGGCCGACGGCCGATGAGTAACAGCCCGCCAGCTCTTGCTCAGCATCCGCGCCCTGACCTACCGCCTCGAGCGCATCCATCAGCTCACAGGAAACAACCCCACCGACCCCTCAGCACCGCTACACCCTTCAAACCGCGGTGACCGGTGCCCGCATCCTCGACTGGCCCCGCACACAGCCTCCGATCCGCCCTCAGGGCCCGGCCTGTGGGGAGACTTCACAGCCTCGACGCCTGCCTTCGCCAGTCATGTGCCGCACCTGCCAACTGGCGCACCAGGCCACAGGTCCAATGCCCGACCTGTTACGGACAGGAGGACGCTTATGCCTGCGTGGGGCGGCCCATCTCTGCCGTGAAGAGCAGCGGATCACTGTCGAACCCGCGGATCATCCGCTGAAACGTCCACCCCCCGGAAGCCTCCCGAACGAATTCCGCGACCGTTGCCGCACAGGACCCGCTGACCTGGGAGAAGTCGTCCTTGAGGAGCTCCTCATATCCCTCGGCAACCAGAACTCCGACGTTCGAGATGTCGGCGAATACCTTACGGCCGTCGTCCTGATGGATTGCCACACCCACGACGACCCGTGCGAAGGAGGAAGCGAGGCGATCGAGCTCCAAGGTCATCTCTTCGACATAGCCAAAGCCCTGCCCGGTGCGGCTGTGCCGGCTCATGTTGATGGTGCCGTCCGGTGAGCGGCTGTCGAAGTGGACGACGTAAGCAGGCGGTCCGTACGCTGCGGCCTTCGAGTAGGTGGTGGCAATGATGTCCAAATGCTGCGGTGACTCGTTCCACGGACTCGGATCCCACTTGAGTCGTACCGCGACCTTCCCCGCACCCCGGCTGTCGCTGCTCACCCTTTGGCTACCTCTCCCCAGTCGAACTACTGCAACGGGACACCGGGCAATTATGAACGACACCAGCTCAGGGGGACTGCAAAACGTTCAAACGTTCGGTGTAACTCCCGATCACGGAAGATGCATCGATGACCAGCGAGGACGTGACCGAGGCCGCTCCACGGCCTCGACCGCGGAACCGCCTGGGCCAGGGGCCGGCCCGCCACCGGCGGATCGTCGGCGGTCGGTTCGGGATCGTGCCACTGCACACACTCGACGGGATCGCCGCGCATGTGAGACGCGGGGAAGGCAACGAAGCCACCCACGAGAGGGATGCGGCGGTCTCCTCCGCCCTGCTGGGAGGTGACCGTGAGGTGCCTCTGCGACGTCCGATCTCGTCGGCCATGTCACACAGGCATGGAAGGCACCTCCGCGCCACGGCGCAGAGAACCGCTCGGACTTGCTCCGTCACCAGAGCGAGTCACTGCTAAGGGCAAGGCCGTGTTAGGGCTTCGGAGGCGCTGACAAGTACCCGCTGATCTGCGGTGACTCGGAACGTGAGAAGCGGAGCCTTGGTAGAACTGGCAGTCGACCAAGACAGCCGTTCACAGCACCGGAGGCTCCGCTGTCCGATCAGTGTGTTATCACGCGTGAAATCACGGTAGCCAAGGGCCTGTTCGCCCCCGGCCATCTGGGGGAACTCACCCAGATCGTCACGTTCGAGATGGTCGATGCTGTCCTGGCCGAGACCGGTGCCGTCCAGCGCTGACTGCGGAAGATCCCCGCCCGGGTGGTGGTCTACCTGCTGCTGGCGGCCGCCCTGTTCGAGGAATGCGGCTACCTGGCGGTGTGGCGCAAGCTCACCGTCGCACTGGAAGCGATACCGGTCGCGAAGATCACCGGCACGGCACTCTGGGACGCGCGGACCCGTCTTGGCGTGCGCCCGATGCGGGCCTTGTTCGACCTGTTGCGCGGGCCGGCCACGGCGATCCGCACCGGCGGCGCCCGTTTCGATGGCTTGCTTACCGTCGCGATCGACGGCACCTACCTCGACGTCCCCGACAGCCCGCTGCACCGGGCCCACCTGGGCAAAGGCACCAACCAGTACGCGACCTCCGGCTACCCGCAGATCTGCCTGACCGCGCTGGTCGCCTGCTGCACCCGCGCGGTCCTGGACGCCGCCTTCGGCCGCCGATCCAGCGGCGAGACCGTCTACGGCAAGCGGCTGATGCGCTCACTGCACGCCAGCGTGATCGTGTTGCTGGACCGGGCCCTTTTCCTCGAACACGTTCCCGGCCGCGGTTGGCGCCACCGAGGCCGCCTTCCTCGCCCGCGCCTCCGCCGCCCGCAAACCGCCGGTCCTGGCCCGCTACGACGACGGCTCCTACCTCTCCCGCTTCGGCGACCTCGAGGTCCGTGTCATCGAGTGCGAGATCACCATCACCACCAGTCAGGGCCACCGGACCGGGCTCTACCGGCTGGTCACCAACCTCCTTGACCACCACCGATACCCGGCATCCAACCTGGTCAGCCTGTATCACGAGAGGTGGGAAGTGGAGTCGGCCTACTTCGCGATCCTGAAAACGATGCTGGGCGGCCGGGTTCTGCGCTCGAAGACCTGGGCCGGCATCGCCCAGGAGGTCTACGCCCTACTGAGCGCCTACCAGGTCCTGCGGATCGCGATCGCCGACGCCACCGAGACCACACCCGGAGCGGACCCGGACCGGGGCAGCTTCAGCGTCGCGCTCCAATGCGCCCGCGACCAGATCATCTGCTGGTCGGCCTGTCGGCCCCGGCCGGAGCGGGCGAGCCACTGATGGCCCCAGGCGCCCCACCGGACGCACGGGCGGAGCCTGGGGCCCGGTCCCCTCCCGAGCGCCGAGTGCCGAGCCCCGGGAGGGGCCAACGCACTCGTTCGTGTGTACATCGCGAGTGGGCCGGCCCGGCGCTCGAGCTTCGAGATTTGGGTGTCGGGATCCGGAGTCCGGGATTCGAGCGCATTCGGGTAACCGGTAGGTCGAAGAAGGGGGTTGGGCCCCCACCCCGTCACGGCCAGCAGGTATGACTAAATGTGATCAGCTTGCGACGTGGCGCCATGACTGCTTACGGTGCCCCCAACGAAACGACCCCGACGCGGTGCGATCAACACCGGGCCGGGGTCTCACCCCAAGCTCGCGGGGTGTACGTGCGGGGTCGCTCCGCCCCTCTGGCGTGCGCCGTCGGGAACGCCCTCGTACTGGACGTACTCGGGCTTTCGTCCGGTGCGGCGCGATGCGTGCCGGGCGGTGCGACGGGGCGAACCTTGCCTGCCGTGGCACCAGCCCGCGCCATGGGCTCAGCGGCGCACTGCCCGCCACAGGGTGCGGTAGAAGTTCAGGTAGGTCCGTTCCAGGTGCAGGGCGTACAGGGCGGTTTCCGCGTGGCGGGCGGGTAGTTGGCTGATCGGGACGTTCATCGCGGCATGATGCTCGATATGCAGGTTGTTGCCGTTGGTGAACCAGGTGCTGAGCCGGCTGCCACGGATGCTCCGGGTGTTGCGCAGTACGTCTGTGCTGTCGGTATCGCAGAGTATGTGTTCCGGCAGCTCCACCAGGAAGTGCATCGGCACCGCGAGCAGCAGAGGCAGCACCCACAGGCGCGCGACGGGCTCGTGGTACCCCGTGGCGGCCAGGACCCCCGCCAGGGTGATCACGCCGCCGAGGATCAGATGCTCGGTGACAGCGTGACGTCGCATCGCGGGGCTGATGTGGCCGAGTTCGTACCGCCAACGGCCGGTCGCCGCACGGCACACGTCACGGATGACGGTTACCAGTCTGGAGTAGTCCAGCAGCCCGCGCAGCAGGGCGCCCTTCGTCAGCGGCTGACGGGTGTCGAAGCCGAAGAATTCGGCGTCCTGCGGTGTGCCGAGGTAGCGGTGGTGCTGCAGGTGCCGCACGCGGTAGTGGCTGTAGACCACCAGCATCGGCAGACCGAGCGGCACGCCGACGAGCCGGTGCGGCCAGGCGCGCCGGAATGCCGAGTGGTGCAGTGCCTGGTGTTGCAGTTCGACCGCGTGGGTGTACATCGCGGCGAGCAGCACCACACCGGTGACCGTGGCGAGGGGTTCGGGGCGCAGCGCGAGGGCGACGCCGAGGGCCGTCAGCGCGGTCAGCGCTGCAAGTTTGGCGATGAAGATCCGTTCGTCCACGGCAGCCGTCCGCGAGCGAACGAACAGCGACGTGGGAGGTGCCACGGCGGTCATTGCGATTCTCCGTAGGGGTTCACTTCGCTCAGCGTCCGCTGAGCAGTACGACGTGGCTTCCGGTGAGCGGTGTGGTGCGGGCGTGGCCGAGCAGTCCGGCCAGGGCGACCGCCCCTGCTGCGGTGGGCCGGGCGCCGTGGCGGGAGAGCAGGGTGGCGGCGGCGCGCAACTGTTCGTCGTCGGCGCCGTGGACGGCGCCGCCGGTGTCGGCGACCGCTGCCATCGCTTCGGGCCCTTGCAGCGCGTGCCAGTTGACCAGGGGCTGATTGTGGTCCGTGGTCACGACATCCTCGGGAGGGAGCGTCCGGTACTCACCCGGCCAGCTGGTGACGACCGGGTTGTTGGCGGCCGAGCCGACCCCGTGGATGGGCACGGACCAACGGAGGGCCCGGAGCTGTCGGTGCACCGCGATGATCGTGGTGCCGTTGCCGACAGGGATCCACAGCGCCGCGGGTGGTTCGGCGAGCGCACGATGCAGGGCCTGTACGACGACGCCGTGGCCGGCGAAGACCGCGTCCACGTACGGGCCGTCCACGTTCCCGTCGACGGATCCGTCGGCAAGCGCGAGCCTGCGGGACTCGTCGACCGCGTCCTCGTAGGTGCCGGGGACCAGGTGCACATCGGCGCCGGCGGCACGCATGAAGGCGCCGCCGTCGCTCCAGCCGGCCGGCAGCACCACGGTGCACGCCATGCCCGCGGCTGCACTGGCCATCGCCATGGCCCGGCCGTAGTTGCCGCAGGTCGCGATCACGACGCGGTCATAGCCGTCGGACGCGGCACGGGCCACGACCGCCCGGGCAGCCGGTTCCTTGTGGCTGCCGGAGGCGTACCGGGTTTCGTCCTTGATCAGGACGCGGGCACCGGGTACGAGCTCCCCGGCATCGATCAACGGCGTGCCGTAGGCGTTCACGGGCGCGTCGGAAGGCAGTACTTCTGTGGACACAGGGGTTCCTTAGCGGGTGAGCAGGGCGTCGGCTTCGCGCTGCAGGTCGTCACGGGAGCCGATCTCGGCGGACGGCACGGCGTCGGGCAGGTGGTCCTCGAGCAGCCGGAGACGGGGGTTGAACCAACCCCGAACGGCCCACGCCAGTTGCAGCAGGCCGCTGACGACGACGAGCAGGGCAAGACCACGCCCCGGCCCGGTGCCGATCAGCTTTCCGACGGAGTCGGCGAGCGCGCCATCGGGTTCGAGGAGGGGCTGTACATAGTGTTCGGCGAGCGGCCCGACCAGGAGATATCCCACCGGCATCGTCAGCAGCATCACGGTGATGAAGATCGACAGGACGCGGCCCTGGAGCTCGAAGCCGACCTTTGTCTGCACCAGTGCGATCCAGTGGCCCTCGGCGAGGGATTCACCGAAGGTCAGGAGGAACATGCCGGCCATCACGAAGGCAGGCCCGGTCCCGACACCGACGACGGCCATGGCCAGGCTGCCGATGCCCATGAAGATGATCAGGCCGTGGGCGCGCCGGGGGGTGCCGCCCCACAGCCCCATCAACAGGCTGCCGATCAGCCCGCCGAGCCCGCCGGCGGCGAGGGCGAGGCCCAGGACGACGGTGCTCTGCTCGATCAGGAGCATCGGGGTGATGACGGCGAAGCCCAGGGCGTAGAAGGCGTGGTCGATGACGAAGAACCGCAGCGCCGCGCGCAGCCCCGGACGGTGGGTGATGTAGCGCCACCCGGCGGTGATCTGGGTGCGGAAGGTTTCCTCGCGACGACGGAACATCAGGTCCGGAAAGCGGACCGGCAGCAGGGTGAGCACGCCGACGGCGAACGTGAGCATGTCGATGACGATCACACCGGGCACGCCGATCATGCCCACGAGGGCGCCACCGAGCATGGGAGCGAAGACGAGTCCGACACTGATGCCGAGTTGGGTGATGCCAGTGGCGTGTCCGAGGTACCGCTTCGGCACGAGTTGGGCGACGGCGGCGAGGTAGGCCGGCCGTTGGAAAGCTCCGGCGAGCGAGGTCACCGATACCGCGAGATAGACGTGCCACAACTGCAAGCCACCGGTGAGGACAAGGACACCGAGGGCCCCCATGGCCGTTGCGGCGGCCCCGTCGCTGGCGAGCATGACCTTGCGCCGGTCCCAGCGGTCGGCGACGGCACCGGCGAGTGGCCCTACGAGGATGCCCGGCAACAGGCCGACCGCGTTGACCACGGCGAAGTCGGTGATCGATCCGGTCTGCTGGAAGACCCAGATGCTGAGGACCAGGGCGCTGAGTCCGCTGCCGATCATGGACATGAACTGACCGAACGCGACCAGAGCGAACAGCGACAGGCTGGGCGTCGGGACGCGGCTCCGCCGTGTGCCGCGGCCCTCGCGAGGTCCGCGGTCCATGGGCGGCACGGACTGGCCGGCCGGCCGCGTCTCGTCGGGTTCTTCCGTGGAGCGCTTGAGGAAGGTGACCAGTGCCCGTGCGAGCGGGGCCGCGTGGTCCTTGACGAAGAAGTGACCCGCCTTCGGTAGAACTGCGAGGTCCACCTCGTCAGCGAAGTGCAGCCATTCCTGGTGACGTTCCTCGTAGTGCTCGGTGACTCGGTCGCGGGCGCCGACGACGGCCAGTACCGGCGTGCTCAGTGGCTCGACCTGCGCTCGGTACGCCGAGGTGAAGTACTCCTCGGCGTCTCGCGCGTCATGGCGCACGTTGCGCAGGACGAACGTCGCCTGCGCGGGGTCGTCGACGTCGGTGAAGCCGCCACGGCCGCGGAGATAGGAGAGGTATTCGCGGTCGGAGGTGAAGCGGTCGGTGGGGACCATGCGGTAGAACCAGTCGAAGAACCGTCCGGGAAGCCTGGCCGTGGGGAAGCCTGCTCCGAGTGCCACGCCGACGAGGGGCAGGCCCGCCGCCTCCGCCTGCCGGGCCACCTCGACGGTCACGGCGACGCCGAGGCAGTGGCCGTACAGCAGAACCGGTCCTTCGATCGACCTCATCTCGGCCAGGACCAGTTCGGCCACGGCGGCAGCACCCAGGAGCGGCTCGTCCGGCCGGGTGTGGTCGTGGCCGGGCAGTTCGACGGCGTGTAGCGCCCAGTTCGCCGGGAGCGCGGCTGCGAGCGGCTGGTAGGCGATGGCACTGCCACCGGAGTACGGGACTGCCACGACGGTGATGCCCCCGGTGGGCAGGTCGGCGTCGCCCGCTGTCAGCCGGTGCAGCAGCTGGCGTTCCGCGTCCGCACCGGGGTCACGGCCGTCCAGTGCCGCGGCGAGCCGGCGTACGGTCGGGTGCTGGTAGAGCTCGATCAGGGTCGGGGCGGGCTCGATCCGCCGGATGAGCCGGAGGGCCCCGAACGAGTCACCACCGAGGGAGAAGAAACTGTCGTCGATGCCGACGTCGTCGATGCCGAGTATGTCCTTCCACGCGGCCGCGATCCGTTCTTCGAGAGGCGTACGTGGGGCGGTGCCCGAAGCCTCGACGCCGAGTTCGCCGGGTGGCGGCAGAGCACGGCGGTCGAGTTTGCCGTTCGGCGTGGTAGGCAGTGACGGCAGGGGCATCAGCCGGGCCGGAACCATGTGTAGGGGCAGTGTGGCGGCGAGCGCGTCGCGGATCAGCTCCGCGTCCGGCCCCGCCGAGTGGGTGACGACGTATCCCACGAGCTGGGCGATGCCGGAGGGCAGCGGGTGGACCGCGACCGCGCACGCCACGATCCCCGGCAGGGAGCTGAGGGCGGCTTCGATCTCGCCCAGTTCGATCCGGTACCCGTTCACCTTGACCTGATCGTCGAGACGGCCGAGGAAGTCGACATCGCCGGTCAGGTGGTAGCGGGCGGAATCGCCGGTCCGGTACATGCGGGCATCCCGCTCCGGGGTGAACGGGTCGGGCACGAAGCGGTCGGCCGTCAGTTCGGGGCGGTCGTGGTAGCCGGTCGCCACGCCCAGGCCGCCGAGGTACAGCTCACCGACCACCCCGGGCGGAACCGGCCGGCCGTGCGCGTCCAGGACGTAGACCCGGTTGTTCGGGAACGGTCGGCCGATGGGCAGGGGAGCCTCGTCGGCGAGGTCGTCCACCGAGCCGTCGAAGTAGACGTTGTCGACCGTCGCCTCGGTGACCCCATACGCGTTGACGACCCGGTTGCCGGGACCGACCAGGCGGCGGGCCAGTTTGTACTCCTGCACATGCCACTTCTCGCCTCCGCCGATGAGTAGGCGCACGAAGTCCAGGCTCTGCCCCGTCCTGTCCGCGTAGCCGAGCAGGCTACGCAGGACAGCCGGGACCAGTTCTGTGCACTGCACTTGTTCGGCCCGCATCAGCGCGTACAGGTCCGCGGGATCGAGGAGGGTCTCGCGGGGTACGACGACCAGCCGGCCGCCGGTGCACAGAGCGCGCAGGGTCTCCCCGACGAACATGTCGAAGGAGAAGCTGGCGGCCTGCTGGTACGTCCAGCCGGGTTCGAGGTGGTATGCGTGCTCCCACATGGCCACGGCGTGCACCAGGTTGCCGTGAGGGACGACGACGCCCTTGGACTTGCCAGACGACCCGGACGTGTAGATCACGTACGCGGCGTCCGACTCGCTGGTGACCAGCGACAGGTTGCTGCGGTCGGCCGGGAGCGGGCCACGCATGTAGCCAGCGTCGATGACGACCTCCGACCGGCTGTCCCGCAGCATGTGGTCGAGGCGGTCGCGCGGGTACGCCGGATCGATTGGCACATAGGCCGCGCCGGCCTTGAGCACGCCCCACATGGCGGCGAACAGGTCGATGCCCCGGTCCAGGCTGATCGCGACCCGGTCACCGGGGCGCACTCCCTCGGCACGAAGCCGGCGGGCCAACTGATTCGCGCGGCCGTTGAGCTCGCCGTAACTGATCGTGGTGTCTTGGAACGCCACCGCCGGTGCGTCCGGAGCGGCCGCGACCCGGCGCTCGAAGAGTTCGTGCAGCGCTGTCGCGTCCGGCACTGCGACTGCGGTGTCGTTCCACTCGTGCAGGATCCGCCGCTGCTCGTCCGCACCGAGCAGAGCGAGCTGTGTCACCGCCCTCTCAGGGGTGGCGACACCGTCCGCCAGCAGGGTCAGGAGGTGCCCGAGCAGGGCTTCGACGCGGGCCGCGTCGAAGAGCTCAGTGGCGTAGTCGATGCTCAGCACCGGTCCGTCTGCGGGAAAGTCCAGGCTGACGGAGAGGTCCACGAGGGTTGCCACGGGAGGGACTTCCCCCACGTAGCGAACGGCCCGGTGGCTAGGCGTGGGCATGTTGTGCACGGTCAGGACTACAGGGCTGAGACGGTTTCGGTTCCCGCTGCCCGGCCGTCTCAACGCGTCGACCATGTCGGGCAGGGCGAGGGCCTGATGGTCCAGATCCCGCAGGACGGCGTCCCGGACCCTGCCGAGGAGCTCGGCGAAGGACGGTTCACCGCCTACGTCTCCGCGCAGCGGCAGGATGTTGAGCAGCGGCCCGACGATCCCTTCCAGGTCGGGGGTGCTCCGGTCGGCCACCGGGGACAGAATCGTGACGTCGGTCCGCCCGGTGTAGCGGGCCAGCACCGCCTGCAGGCCCGCCAAGACCACCATGAACAGGCTGGCCCGGTGCTCCTTGCCGCAGTCGGTCAACTTTTCGATCAGAGCGGTGCTGAGCCGCCGGTCGATGCGGGCGGACGCAAAGGACCGGGCCGGGGGCCTCGGCCGGTCCGCCGGCAGGTCCAAGTCGAAGGCGGCGCCTTCGAAGCGGCTCTTCCAGTACGCCGCGAGCCGCGCGTCGCCCCTTGATGCGGCGTAGCGTGCGGCCATGTCGGGTACGGCGACGGGCGTGGGCAGCCCGGCGGCCGCACTGAGGTCGTCGCCTCGAGGGTGACTCAGTGCCGCGTGGTAGAGCGCGGCCAGTTCGTTGCCGACGACGGCCCCGGACCAGCCGTCGTACACCAGATGATGGATGAGCAGGACAAGTTCGTCGTCGCCGTCGGTGCGGACCAGGACTGCCCTGGCCAAAGGCCCGTCGACGAGGTCGACCTTCTCGATCGTGACAGCGCCGGCCGATGGGGAGACCTCGGTCAGCGGAATCCGCCCGACCGCCTCGATTACCATGCGTGGTTGTGCCCCGTCGTCAGGAAAGCGGGCGCGGAGCAGCGGATGCCGCCGGGTGAGCTCGTCCAGACCACGGGCCATCGCCGACGCGTCGATGCGACCGTCCCACCGGAACCGGACGCCGAGGGTGTGGGCCGGAAGGTCGGCGCAGACGCGTTCCGCCACCCAGAAGTCGCGTTGCAGCGGAGTCAGCGGCAGGGCCACGCCTTCGGGTAGGCCGCTATCCGACGATTCCTCGGGAGCGGAACTGCCGACTAGCAGTTCGGCGACCGCGGCCAGCGTCGGCGCCGCGAACAGCTGACTCAGTGTAAGGTCTACGCCGTGACTGCGCCGCAGGGCACCGATCAGTCGGACCGCGGCCAGGGAGTTGCCGCCTAATGCGAGGAAGTCGTCGTCGGGCCGCAGATCGCCGACGCCTAGAAGCGTCCTCCACAGCTCGGCGACGTCGGCTTGCGCCGGTGTTAGTCCCTCAGCCGCGACGGGCACCTCCTTCGTCCTCGCGGACAGCGCCTGCCGGTCGATCTTGCCCTGGGCTGTGAGCGGGAACGACGTGTGCCCGATCAGAGCGGCAGGGATCATGTAGGCGGGCAACCGGCTGCCGAGCGAAGCGCGAACCGTCAGGAGGTCGGTATCCGCAACCGCGACCACGTGGCCCACCACGCGCTGCTGTCCAGCGCGTTCCTCCACCCGTACGACCGCGTCGACGACCGCGTCGTCCTCGCGCAACGCCGCCTCGATTTCGCCCAGTTCGACACGGAAGCCGCGGATCTTCACCTGGTCGTCGAGTCGGCCGAGGAACACGAGCCCACCGTCGGCCGCGCGGCGCACCCGGTCACCGGTCCAGTACTCCACGCCGCCGTCCGGACCGGGACGGAACCGGTCGGCGGTAAGTTCGGGCCGGTGCAGATAGCCGAGGGATACGCCGGAACCTCCGATCAGCAATTCCCCGACGTCGGCCCGTCCGCCCGAGGCATCGACCACCCGGCAGGTGACCCCCGGCAGCGGGTGTCCTATCGGCACCGCCTCTCCGGTCCACCGGGTCAGATCGGCGACGGTGGACACCACGGTGGCCTCGGTCGGCCCGTACGTGTTGAGTAACTGCACGGAGCTGCCGGCCACTCCCTGCCAGCCACGTACGAGGTCGGGGCGTGCTGCCTCACCACCGATGATCACCAGCCGGACCGTCTCAGCCAGGGTGGCCTCGCCGCTGACGAGGGCCGTCACGATCTCGTGCCAGTAGGCGGTCGGCAGGTCCAGGACGGTGACACCGAGAGCGGCGCAGCGGTCCAGGAACAGGTCCGGCCGGCTGATCATGTCGTCGTCGCGCAGGACAACCGAGGCACCAGTGACGAGCGGGGGGAAGATCTCCTCGATGCTGGCGTCGAAGCTCAGCGACGCGAACTGCAGCACCCGGTCCCCGGCGGTCAGGCCGTAACGAGAAGCGACTGCGTGGCAGAAACTGTTGAGGGCGGTTCTCGGAACCGCGACGCCCTTGGGCCGGCCTGTGGAGCCGGACGTGAAGATGACATACGCCGTACCCGGCATCTCCGGCCGTGCACCGGACTGCGGGCCGGGCGAGATCTCTTGCTCGTCGACCACGACACGGGGGCACGTGTCGTCGAGCACCAGCCGGGTGCGCTCCGCCGGGTAGGCGGGGTCCAGGGGCACATAGCCCGCCCCCGCTCGCAGCGCCGCCAGGATCGCGACGATCGCCCTGCTGCCCCGCGACATCCGGATGCCGACCAGGTCCCCCGGTCGCACGCCCGCTTCGGCGAGCTCCGCCGCGAGAGCCTCGACGTGCTGGACCAGCTCCGCGTACGTCGTCACGACCGACCCATCGACGAGCGCTGTCGCTGCGGGAGAACGACGCGCCCGCTCCGCAATGGCCGCCCACACATCGACCGGGTCCCCAATCCCCGGTGTGGCCGCGCAACCGTCGACTGCCTGACTCACGAAACTCCCCTACGCAGACCTGAAACCGAATAGAACGAGACAGTAGGGGGGAGAAAGTCCGTCACGCATTGACACGGAATGAAGAATTGGCTGACGTGCAGTCGTCGATGTTCCAGTCGTGTTCACTCAATCGGCACTCTGTCGTGTTCACCGGGCCCACCCCGTGAAGACATTCGGCGTTCATGTTGCTGAACCTGTGGACGCGCAGGGTAGGTGGCTACGCCAGGCGGACATCACGCCGTTGCGTCAGAGCCTCGGTCCAGAGAACTCCCGCGGGAATCCCACCCGGAGGGCAGCGCGCTGGACACCGGGAAAAGCAGCACACAGGCGCAGGGAGATAAGAGTGACACCGGAAATCGATGAGTACTTCGCCGTCATCGAGGCGGAGCACGGTGCCGACTCATTGGATCGGGTCAAACAGATGCTGGAACCGACAGGAATCAGCGAGCAGCGCCATCCCCTCCAGCAGGCGGCGAAATGGGTCCTGCCCGGAATTCCCCAGGTGCCCTGGCACGACCCCTACGCCTAACCGGAGTTGCTGCAGCTGGTCCTGGCTCTGGAGAGCAACCACGCGCAGATCAAAGCCGAACAGCAGGAGGCCTGGGACCGACAGCGGGAGAGGTTCAGCGACTACGAGCACCACCTGGTCCGTCAGGAGAACTGGCAAGCCCTGTACCTGTATCGCGGTGGCGCTCTCGTCGAGGAGTCCGCGTCGCTCGCGCCCACCGCGTTCCGCGTACTCAAGGAGAACGCCGTCGAGCCGGGCATCATCTGCCCGCTCCTGGAGTCGCACTTCTCGACGCTGCTGCCCGGGGCTGCAATCGCACCCCACTGCGACCTGTGGAACTTCAGCATCAACTTGCACCTGGCCATTTACATCCCGCAGGGCGCCGGAATTCGTGTCGCCGAGGAAACCCGCCAGTGGCAGGAGGGTTCGTGCCTTCTGTTCGACTATTCGTTCGAACATGAGGCGTGGAACAAGGGAACAGATACCCGGACCTGCCTGCTCGTAGACCTCTGGCACCCGGATACGACAGTGCCCGAACGCGCAGCGCTCACCATGCTGATCAGCGAGATCCGAAAGATGATGGGCTGACCCTGGATCCACCGCAACGTCGCTCGTTTAGGCCGCATGGGCCATATCTCGATGTCGGCGTGACGGTGTGCCTGGTGGTGTGATGCGTGGGCTCGTCGCGCTGGTG